>CAYNWC010000085.1:0-5772 GCA_964400805.1 uncultured bacterium
TCGATTTAAAGATCGTATCCTCTCTTTCGATAGCCATACAGCTTCCATTTGGGGATCTATGAAAGGCGAGGCCCTAAAAAATGGGTATAACTTACCGGTAGTTGATTCACTAATCGCTGCTACTGCCATTCAATACAATTTGATTCTCGTCACTGAAAATACAAAAGATTTTATCAAGACCGGAGCCCACCTCATCAATCCATTCGAAGGTTTCTAAGTAAAAGGCGCTGGGCAATGAAAACTCTGCGGCTCATGGGAGACGGGGTGGTGGAAGGAGATCTCGGCGCAGTGGAGATGGATCGAGGTGCTGTCCCCTTGCTGGCTGCCGTAGCGGCGATCGCCGACGATGGGATGGCCGATGGCGCTGAATTGCGCGCGAATCTGATGGTAACGCCCCGTTTCTAGATCGACTTCAATGAGCGTCGTGTGTTCTAAAAACCGCTTCACGGTGAAGTGGAGGCGGGCGTGTTTGGCTCCAGGATCGGAGGCCTTCCCAGTGAGGGCGCGATGCTCTCCATGGATGAGATAGTGATCGAGCTTCCCCCGTTTTTCAGAGAGAACGCCTTCCACCTCGGCGATGTAAAGACGCTGGATTTCTTGCAGGCGGGAGAGTTCGTTGAGGCGGCTGAGCGCTTTGCTGGTGCGGGCAAAGAGGACAAGACCAGAGACCGGTTTGTCGAGGCGATGGATCGCATGGAGAAAAACATTGCCCGGTTTGTTGTACTGCTGCTTGACCCACTGCTTCGCCCGCGCTTCGAGCGAATCGCTGCCAATCGGATCGGGCTGCGTCAGGAGACCCGCAGGCTTATTGGCCACTAACAGGTGGTTATCGCAAAAGATGATTTCAATTTCGTTGTCGGATGACTTCATAAAGTAGCAAGGTGGTCGCAGAGGCGACGTTAAGGGAATCAGCCACGCCAAACATCGGGATACGAACGGCGATGTTGGCTTGCTTCATCCAGGTTTCGGTCAATCCATATTGCTCGGTTCCCACGACAATGGCCAGAGGGATCGTAAGATCGGCTTTTGTAAATTCAGATTGCGCATGGGGCGTAGCGGCGACGATGGCGATCCGGTGTTGTTGGAGATAGGCGAGGGTTTCTGAGGCGGTGGCCTCGAGAACGGGCAAAGTAAAGAGGGTGCCGACACTGGAGCGAACGACGTTGGGATTGTGGATATCGGTGGTGGGATCGCAGACGATCACCGCATCGACGCCCGCCGCATCGCAAGAGCGAAGGATGGTGCCGAGATTACCCGGCTTCTTGATGCTCTACTCAATGACGAGAAAGGGGTTTTTCTTGAGCTTGAGATCGGCGAGCTTCAGATGCCGCTGAGGAGCAATAGCCAAGAGGCCATCGGGGCGATCGCGGTAGGAGATCTTTTGGAAAACCTCTTTGGTGCACTCCAAATGTAAAGCAGCTTTACATTTAGTTTTTAAATGGTCTTCATTGGATCCTAAAAAAAGTTCGGGGCAAAAGAAGAGCGTTTGGATCGGATGACCGGCGTCGAGGGCTCGGTTGAGTTCCCGGTATCCTTCGATGAGAAAGAGGTCGGTTTGTTCGCGGGCGCGCCGCTCGCGCAATTTGACCGCTTCTTTGACTTTGGGATTTTGGAGACTGGTGATCAAGGCGTCCACCGCGCAAAGCTACCGCTCGGAATTGAAAGAGCGCCCGCCGTATGAAGGGCCATTTCTCCCACTTCGATATGCCCTTTGGGGAGCGCTTGCCCGAGGAGATGGCGCAAGACGAGAGGCGTAAAACCGGGCGTGTGGCAGGAAAAAATGAAAAAGAGCGGTTTTTGGGAGAGAAGTTCGCTGCAGAGCTCGAGGAGGGGAAGGATGTCCCGTTCGATTTTAAAGACCTCTCCTTGGCTCCCCCTTCCAAAGGTGGGCGGATCGAGGACAATGCCATCGTAAAAAGATTGCCGCTTCTTCTCTCGCTTTAAGAATTTGAGGGCGTCGTCGACGATCCAGCGGATCGGCGCCTGAGCGAGGCGATTGAGAGTCGCATTCTCGCGGGCCCAGTCGACCATCCCCTTCGAGGCGTCGAGATGGCACACTTCAGCTCCTTCTTGCGCCGCTGCGAGAGTGACTCCCCCGGAATAGGCGAAAAGATTGAGAATACGGCTCCCTTTTTGAATGAGGGGGCGCATCCCTTCCCACAGATCCGCATGCTCGGGGAAAAGCCCTAAGTGACCAAAGTCCGTCGGAGCGATTTTAAACTGAACGCCGCCATGAGTTGCCATCCACGTTTTCGGCAGCTTCTTCGAAAAGTCCCATTTCTCTTCCCGCGTAAATATCGCGTCGGCATTAACCTGCAGCAGAGGTTTCCAAACGGCTTGCGGGCAGGGGCGCTGGAGCGTATATTCGCCGAACTGCTCCCATTTTTGGCCATGGCCGCTGTCGAGGAGTTGATATTTCATGAGAATGTCGCCGTGTGATGCACAAGCCGCCGCCAAAGAGCTCCTAAGGTGAGATGCGCTGCGAGTTCAATCGCAGCGTGTCGCTCCGGAGGCGCATGGACAATGCCCGCATCGATTTTTTCCCCTCGGTGTCCGACTGCGATGAAGATCGTGCCGATCGGGTGTTCTTTCGTTCCGCCGCTCGGTCCTGCAATGCCTGAAACGGCCGCCGCATAATCCGCTTCGGTCTCATTGAAAAGTCCCTGCACCATTTCGATGACCGTCTCGCGGCTCACCGCCCCTTTTTGCTTGAGGGTCGTTCGAGACACTTGCAAAAACCGCTCTTTCCATCCATTGGAGTAGGCGACGAGAGAGCCGAGAAAGTATTTTGAAGCGCCCGGAATAGCCGTTACCTTCGCGGCGATAGCCCCTCCGGTGCAACTTTCAGCAAAAGCCACTGTCTTTTTACGCGCGATACACTCTCGCTGCAAGGCCTCTTCAATTTTCCCCTCTCCATAGACAAAAGTGGGGAACTTTCGCTCCACTTTTTCGACCAGCGCATCGACCGGCTTTTCGCTTTGGAACATCACTTGCACCGTGCCCGAACCGGGGAAGAGCGCCATCTCCACATCGGGATGGCTCTTTTTCAATTCCTGCAAAAAGGGAGCCACCTCTTTTTCCTGAAGAAGGCAGAGAGAACACTTTCGGATATATTCAGCCTGCATAGATTCCAATCCGTTGTTGGATCAATTGGGGATGGGCTGCGATCCAAGAGAAACACTGTTTTCCCAAGCGGATCGGTGAGTTGGTCCGTTTCCCCTCGACCAGAAAGGGCGTTGCGCGCGTCGCATCGCGGACCCATTGTTTGATCTTCTGGAAGAGCTCCGCGTTGGGAGATTCATCCACATCGCAGAGTTCCATCGTCTTTGGCTCTTGATAGATCTGCGGAAAGCTGAATTGCAATCCCCAGAAAATGCTCTCCGTCCCCATCGTCATCGGTCGAAAGACTGCATCGATCGGCGAGTAGGTGAAATAGTGGGCTTGCACCTGAACCACCGGCTTGGCCATCTTGATCAAATAGCGCTGGCCAGGCACTTCTTGCTTCCAAAGAGCGTCGCTCTCAGCGGTGAACGCCGCAGCCAAGAGGCGGCGCAACACCGCATCGCTCGGCACGCGTCCCTGCTTGAGCTCTTCGATCCAAGAGCCATACTCTTGCAAAAACGCCGCGGGATCGATCGGCATCCCCTCTCCCAATCCGGTGAGCGGATAAATCCAAAAAGAGTCCAAAATAGCAAAGAGACCCGCCAACTCATCGGCCTCGCAGAGCACTTGGAATTTTAAATATTTGGAGCCTTGATAAAGACCTTCCAAAGCGGGAGTGGAGATGCGGAGCGTCATAAAAGATGCGGTTGTTTGACAGTTCGAGGGGAGAAGAGGAGACTGAGAACGCCGATCGTGATGCAGGAGTCGGCGACATTGAAAATGGGGAAGGTGTAGCCCCAGAAAGTGAAATGGATGAAGTCGATGACATGGCCGTGCAGACAAAAGTCGATCGCATTGCCCACTGCGCCCGTCAAGATGAGCCAAATCGGGAACTTTTTAGGAACAATAAAGAGAAGGACGAGAATGATCGCCAACCGAAGGAGAAACAAAAAGCCCGGGTAACCGCCGAACAGGCCCCAAGCGGCCCCGGTGTTGACGATGTAATTGAGTGAACAGGTGATGCCGCCCAACGAAAAAATCCCAATCCCCCCGAATGGATAACTGCCATATGTTAAGGGCGGAATGAAGTGGAGCGCGCCGATCTTTGTGGCAAAATCGACAATCAAGAGCAGCAAAAAGAAAGGCCACCCTTTCATCCGATGAGTCCCTTTTCGAACTTTTCCTGAGCTTTGACCGTCATGGTCGCATAAGGGACTGCTTCCAGCCGTTTCATAGGGATCTCCTCTTCGGTGATATCGCAAACTCCATAGGTTCCCTCTTCGATCTTCTCGAGCGCTCGATCGATCTGCCGGATCAAGCCGAATTCCTTATTGGTCACTTCGAGATTGATGTTCTTGACAAAGTCGTCCGTTCCTTCATCGGCAGAGTGTTGAGAATAGCCCTTGGCCTCATCGGGTTGCGTCACGGCTTCCTTCGTTCCTTGGACCGTTCGCAGCACCTGCAAGCGCATCTCTTCGAGTCTTTTTTTAAAATGGGCAATCTCATTTTTCTTCAGCGGCATGGATCATTTCCTCATTTTCTAATTCGCGAATGGCCTGAAGCAATTCGCGAACATCTTTAAAGCGTTTATAGACACAGGCAAAGCGGATGTAGGCCACTACATCCGTTTCTTTTAAATGTCGAATGACGATATCCCCCAGCTCCTGACTCGAAATCTCCCGAATTCCCTTCGCCATCAAGTCGGCCTTGATCTTATACGCCAACGCCCGCACCTGATCGTGACTCACTCGCGTATGCCTACAAGCGGCATCTATTCCGTGGATCAGTTTTTCTTGCTGGAAGTCTTCGAACGTTCCATCCCGTTTTTTCACCTGCAAGCTCAAATCCACCGTCTCAAACGTGGTGAATCGCTTCATGCATTGGCAACACTCCCGTCTTCTCCGGATTGCGTTGCTCTCCACCGCATCTCGGGAATCGGTCACCTTCGATTCTTCATGGTTGCAAAAGGGACATCTCATACGACACTTTTTGACTATGTATATTGTTAAAAGATTCTTGGGAATCTCTTTCTCAAATCTGGATGAGGATACCAAAATCACTAATTGAAAAAAAGAAAGATCTCGCGTACCCTTTCTCTGATGAAATCTCGGCATATCCTTTTTTTGGGCCTCCTTATATGCTGTGCCCTCGCCTGTAACCAAAGGGCTCCTTCTCCTATGAAAAAGCAAGAATTACGCCTCTGCCTGCGCAAAGACCCCGTCTCCTTCGACCCCCGTTTGGGCAATGATATGGCCTCCTCGCAGCTTCACTTTATGATCTATGAGGGACTCTACCAACTGAATCCCGACATGACCTTATCCCCCGCCCAAGCCAAATCCCACACCCTTTCGTCCGATCGAAAGACCTACACCTTCCATCTCGATGAGACGAAATGGTCCGACGGCACTCCCGTCACCGCCTCCGATTTTGAACGGAGCTGGAAGAAGATCCTCGACCCCCAATTCCCCAGTCCCGACGCCTATCTCCTCTTCTCCATCAGAAACGGCAAAGAGGCGAAAAAAGGGCTCTGTTCCTTAAACGAAGTGGGCATCCGCGCCCTCGATCCCAAAACCCTCTGCGTCGAGCTCGAAAGGACCAATCCCTACTTTCTTAAAATCTTCGATTCGTCCCTCCTAATCCCCGTCCACTCCAGCCATGAAAACAACCTCC
>CAYNWC010000086.1:0-5671 GCA_964400805.1 uncultured bacterium
AGAGGTCGACAACGCGGTGTGAAAAACCCTTTTCGTTGCCGTACCAGGCGATTATTTTATAAAATCGGCGATTCAATGCGATTCCCGCTAACTTGTCAAAAATGCAGGAATAGGAATTGCCAATAAAATCTGAAGAGACCAACTCCTCATCGGTGGTCGCAAGGATCCCTTTGAGGTTGGTATGAGCGGCTTCGTCCATCGCTTTCCCTATCTCTTCATAAGTCGTATCTCTAGATAGACGAACAGTGAGATCGACGACAGAAACATCGAGAGTGGGAACACGAAAGGCCATGCCGGTGAGTTTGCCTTTTAAGGAAGGTAAACAGAGAGCCACCGCTTTGGCAGCCCCCGTGGAAGAGGGAATAATATTGCCGCTGGCCGCTCTGCCGCCGCGCCAATCTTTATGGGAAGGGCCGTCGACAGTGGGCTGGCTCGCAGTAGTTGAATGAACGGTGGTCATGAGCCCTTCTTCAATGCCAAAGCGATCGAGAAGGACTTTACAAAGAGGGGCGAGGCAATTGGTGGTGCAAGAGGCGTTGCAAAGGATCTGGTCGGTTTTGGGGTTGAATTGGGTGTGATTGACGCCGACGACAAAGGTGGGCATGTCGTCTTTGCCAGGAGCGGTGATGAGGACGCGCTTGGCGCCTGCGTGGAGGTGTTTTTTTGCCTCTTCGATGTGGGTGAAGCGACCGGTCGCTTCGACGACGTAGTCGATTTGCTGTTTTTTCCAGGGGAGTTGAGCGGGGTCTTTTTCAGCAAAGACAGCGATCTTTTTGCCAGCGATGAGGAGATGGTTGGGATCGGAGGAGACGCTTTTAGGATAGGGGCCATGAACAGTGTCATACTTGAAGAGATAAGCGAGATTGTCGGGAGGAACGAGATCGTTGATAGCGACGACTTCGAGATGAGGGTTCTGGAGGGCGGCGCGGAGGACGAGACGTCCAATGCGTCCAAAGCCATTGATCGCAATCCGTTTTGTCATAGAAACACCGAGGGATTCAGAGGCTTGAGGATACTGGATCGGAAGACGGTTGTAAAGAAAGAAAAACGGCTTGTCAGAGAATTCTTTGAACAAGCCGTTGCGGAAAAAGGAGAATTATTTGAGGTATTCAATATAGCACGTAGAGGCGTTATCGCCGATGCGAAAATCCTTCCGAATGATGCGGGTATAACCGCCATTGCGGGTAGAAAAACGCTCGCGAAGCTCGCCGAAGAGTTTATTGATGACCTGCCGATCGCGGGAATAGGCGCTCTTGTCTCCCGCTTTGACTTCGCGGGCCTCTTTGGAAGTAAGAGGGTTAAAGGCCACTTTGAGGGTGGAGATTGCATCGCGCTTGGAAGCGAGGGTATTCTTCTTCGCCAAGGTGATCATCTTTTCAGCATGGCGGCGGAGCTCTTTCGCTTTGACGAGCGTGGTGCAAATCCTCTCATGCTCGATGAGGGACTTCATCATGTTAGAGAGCATGGCGCGCCGGTGGGATCCCGTTCGCCCTACTTTAAATGTGTGGTTTCGGTGTCTCATACTTCAGTGGCTCCCGCCTTTTCAGATAAGTAATTTTGAATGATTTGCTTGATGTTGTCCCGATTGATGCCATACTTGCTCAAATCCATCCCGAGAGAGAGGCCGAGTTCATCGAGCTTTTGTTTGATCTCCGTGAGCGATTTTTTGCCGAAGTTTCTAAAGCGGAGCATTTCCGATTCAGGCATGACGACCAGCTCGCCGATAGTTTCAATATTGGCATTGGCCAAGCAGTTGGTCGAGCGCACAGAGAGCTCAATTTCGTTGATTTTGAGGGCGAGCTTGGCAAGAACTTCGTCGCGGTCGCGATTGGTCTGCATCTCCCCTTTATCAAAGAAAACCGAGTGGGCTTTGATGGTATCAAACACTTGGAAGTGCATGATGCCGATCTGGGCCGCAAAGGTGAGCGCTTCGACGGGTGTGGTGCGCCCATCGGTGGTGACCTCGAGGATCAGCCGGTCAAAGTCGGTGTCTTGGCCGACGCGGGTGTTCTCTACATAGTAGTTGACCAGGCGAACGGGTGAGAAAGCAGAGTCGATGACGATTTCGTCGACTTGCCGATCAAAATGGGTATGTCTTTCTGAAGGGACATAGCCGCGACCTGAAGCGATGCGGAAATCGATCCGCTTATGCATCGGCTTGGTGACGGTGAAGATGAGGTGATCGGGGTTGACGATGTCATAATCGGTCTGGCTGAGCAGGTCTTTGAGAGTGACCTTATAGGAGCCGCCCGCTTTTTCGATCATCTCGTCGCTGATTTCGAGCATTTTAGTGATGGCCTTGACGTCGCGCGGATGCTCTTCACCCGTGGTGAGGCGGCGGAGAAGCGTTCCTTTGAGGTTGAGGACAATATGGGTCATGTCTTCGATTACACCATCGACAGCCATATACTCGTGGGGCACTCCTTCGATCCGGATAGAGAGGATGGCAGGAGCCTCAAGAGAGGCGAGCATAATCCTTCGGAGAGCGTTGCCGACAGTATGGCCAAATCCGCGCTCAAAGGGCTCTATGATAAAACGGGCAAACGTAGCTGTTTGGCTCGCTTCATCTAACTTAATTTTTTCTGGCATCTCAAATTTGCCGTACTTTACGGGCATGTTCCTTCTCCTCTGAATTTCTTATACACGTCTACGTTTGCGCGCTCTGCACCCATTGTGAGGCACAGGGGTCTTGTCGCGGATGATGCTGACCGAAAGTCCAGCGCTCATGAGACCGCGGACAGCCGATTCACGGCCAGCCCCAGGTCCATTGAGGTTCACTTCACACTCTTTCATTCCGACAGCCATGGCTTCTTTCGCCGCATTTTGAGCCGCTACTGTAGCGGCAAAAGCGGATGATTTCCGAGAGCCGGCAAAGTTGGATTTTCCAGCCGAAGACCAGGAAATCACGTTGCCTGCAAGGTCGGTGATCGCAATGATCGTATTGTTGAAGGTCGCTTTGACATGGACGATCCCGGCGGGTACGGTGCGGGCGGTCTTCTTCTTGACTCGCACAGCGGCTTTCTTCGGCGGCGCTTTCTGTTCTTGTTTAGCCAAGGTTCACTCTCCTATTAGATTTTCTTGTTCGCAACGGTTTTTCTCTTGCCTTTGCGGGTGCGGGCGTTCGTTCGCGTTCTTTGGCCTCGTACAGGCAACCCCAAGCGATGGCGGATGCCGCGGTAGCAATGAATGCCGATCAGACGCTTGATGTTGTTCTGAACCTGGCGGCGCAGATCTCCCTCAACGACGTATTCCGATTGGAGAATGGCGTTCAAGCGGGCGAGATCGTCTTCTGTTAGCGCTCCGGCGCGCATGTCTTTGTTCAGACCCAATTTTTCAATGATCTGGTTGGACAGTTCCCGACCGACTCCGTAGATGTAGGTCAAGCTGACTTCCAAGCGCTTTTTGTCTGGAATATCAATTCCGATGACTCTAGGCATATCTAAATCCTTCCGTCTAAAATAACATGTAAACTAGTTAAAATACAACCCCTTAGCGTCCACGCAGGCGCCCCTTGGTCATAAAGCCTTCATATCTCTTCATAAGTAGGTGAGATTCAACCTGTTTAGTCGTATCTAAAATCACTCCTACGAGGATGAGAAGGGAGGTTCCGCCAAAAAATTGGCTGATATTGGCATCGACGCCCATGAAGCGGCCGACGAGGGCAGGCAGAATCGCGATGAGGGCGAGAAATACAGCTCCCGCCAGGGTGATGCGGCTCATCGTTCCTTCGAGGTAGTCTTGGGTCGGTTTCCCTTGTCGGATGCCGGGGATAAAGGCGCCGTTCTTTTTCATATCTGAGGCGATCTGCTCGGGCTTAAACTGGGTCGCGGTCCAGAAGTAACTAAAAAATAGAATGAGGGCGACGTAAAAGACCATGTAGGTCCAGGTACCGGGAGAAATGTAGCTGGCGAGTTGACCGAGCCAGGTGCCGCGTCCCAAGAATTGGCCGATGGTGCCGGGGAACATGAGGAGAGAGGAGGCGAAGATGACAGGGACGACGCCTGCATAATTGACCTTGAGAGGGATATGGGAGTTGCCTCCTTGTACCTCATGGCGTCCCACAATGCGGCGGGCATACTGAAGGGGGATGCGCCTCTGTCCTTGGATGACGAGAATGGTGCCGATGACGATGAAGACAAAGAGGGCACAAAGGACGATGAGCATGGGGAAAGTGAGCTGACCGGTTTCTTGCGATTCGAGATTCAACTGATTGATGATGGAGCCGATGGTGCTGGGGAAAGAGGCGAGGATGCCGAGGGCGATGATCAGACTGATTCCATTGCCAATGCCTTTTTCGCTGATCTGCTCTCCGATCCACATGAGCAGAAGCGTTCCGGCGGTCATCGTGACCATCATGGTGAGATAAAAGAGCCAGGAAAAACCGAAGATCTGCACATCGACCATTTCAGGGACGATGATGCCTGGACTGGAGAGATTGACACGCATTATATAGCGGGCAAAGAGGGCCGATTGGAAGAGGGAGATCACGAGTGTCGCCATCCGAGTCCATTTGGAGAGCTTGCGACGCCCTTGATCGGGGCTTTCCCGAATATCGCGCTGGAGGGAAGGGATCAGCGCGATGAGGAGCTGCATGATGATGGACGCAGTGATATAGGGCATCACTCCGAGGGCCAGAACGGTCATTTTGGCAAAAGCGCCGCCTGAGAAAATGTCGACGAGTTGGAAGAGGTTTTGCCCTCCGCCCGTCGCGAATTTAAAGAGGCTGATGGCTGCATCGGCGTTGACGCCGGGCACGGAGATATAGGCCCCAACCCGGCATACGCCAAGGAGGATCAAGGTATAGAAAATCTTGACTCTCAACTCGGGGATTCCAAAGATGCGCTGCATCGCGTCGATCATATTTGTAGACCTAGTTTACGACTTGGTAAGAGATCTTATTGTCTTTCAGCTTTTGCTCGGCTGCTTCAGAAAAGTGATGCGCTTCAATCTTCACTTTCTTCTTCAATTCGCCATTGGCGAGGATTTTGATCCCGCCAGGTATACGGCGTGGGATGAGTCCTTTTTCGCGCAAGGTGGCGACGTTGACCGTCTCCCCATCTTGGAAGTAGGCTTCAAGAGTGGCGAGGGAAAGGGCTGCTGAGGGCTTCACAAACCGCCCGCGGGTAAATCCGCGAATGGGGAGTTTGCGATAGAGAGGAACTTGTCCCCCTTCATATCCATACCGTTTGCTATATCCTTGGCGATGGCTGTCCCCTTTTCCGCCGCGTCCTGAGTGGCCGCCCCGTTTGGAGCCGATGCCGCGCCCGATGCGTCGTGATTTCTTCGTAGGTCGAGAGGTATTCTTAAGTTGCGATAGACTATGCATGAAGGGCAGCTCCTTTTCTTTCAGCGAGGTTCTTTTCTCTGTTCTTCAGTTGAAGAAGAGCTTTGAAAATCGCTTTGACTTGGTTGAGCGGATTGCTGGAACCGAGATTTTTGGCGACTACATCTTTGACACCGCCGAGTTCGAGAACCGAGCGGACTTTAGAGCCAGCGACGACGCCAGTGCCGGGAGCCGCGGGCTTCAGAAGGATCTTCGCTCCATCCCACTCGACATAAACTTCATGCGGGATCGTAGAGCCTTCCATCTCGATGGTATAGATGTTTTTTCTGGCCGACTCAGATCCTTTGCGGATCGCGTCGGAAACTTCATTGGCTTTGGCAAATCCAT
>CAYNWC010000087.1:0-5456 GCA_964400805.1 uncultured bacterium
ACACCGCGCTGAATTTTTCAATCTGAAAGATCACGCCGTAGAAGCGCATCAGATCCAAAAAGGCTGGTGGGTCGTTGCGCTCGACACACCAATCGCCACACACCCCTATTCTTCGGAAGGGCTCTTCTCTGAAAAACAAGAACAATACCTTGAAGAACTGCTTAAGCTCCTCCCCCCTTCCGACTCGGTCATCTTATTCAGCCACTACCCGTTCTTTCACAACGGCGACAAGAGACACAATCTCATCCGCGGGGAAGCCCTCGAATCTCTGCTTAAAAGACACCCCCAAATCCGCCTTTTCCTCCATGGACACACCCACCGCCACACCGTTGCCGATCTTCAAATTAGCAATCTCCCGATCGTCCTCGACTCTGGAAGCTGCGCTCAAGGGAAGAAGGGGGCCTGGAACCTGATCGATCTCAACGAAACATCGTGCACCATCTCGACCTATCGCTGGGACCACAAATGGACCAAAACCCGCACTGAGGAGTTCCCATGGACACGCAAGTAGAACCGCAAGCAGAACCGCAAGTAGAACCTTGGTTTAGCGAAGGGCTCCGATTCAAGTGCACGGGATGCGGCCAATGCTGCACCGGCTCACCAGGCTACGTCTACCTCTCCTCAGTCGACCTAGAGCGGCTCTCAACCCACTTCAATCTCTCTCAAGAAGAGTTCACCCGCAAATACGCCCGCTATGTCGATGGGCAATACGCTCTATTGGAAGACAGCAAAAACTACGACTGCGTTTTCTATAAGGACAAGAAGTGCACTGTCTATGAATCGCGCCCCACGCAATGCCGCACCTTCCCTTGGTGGGTTTATCACCTGCGCGAGCCTTCCGACTGGGAAGCTGCTGCCAGCCGCTGTGAAGGGATCAACCATCCCGACGCTCCCCTCGTCCCCTCTCTCCACATCCAAGAGCAATGCCTCACCTATCTCGACAATCTCCTCGATCAGAATTTTGATCTCTGAAATAATCCCCCTCCATGTCTACAACTCTCGAACATCGGATTCAGCAATGGCTCGACGGTTCTTTCGATGCCGAAACGCAGGCTGAGATCCGTCGCCTGCAAAAACACGATCCCATCGCTCTCGCGGACGCCTTCTTCAAAGACCTTTCTTTTGGAACGGGGGGCTTGCGCGGGATCATGGGTATCGGCACGAATCGGATGAACATCTACACGATCCGGAGGGTCACTCAGGGCCTGGCGAATTATCTGAACAGGCGCAAGGGCCAGCACAAGGTCTTCATCGGTTACGATGTGAGGCACAATTCGAGATTATTTGCTGTGGAGACAGCGAGAGTGTTGGCGGGCAATGGAATTCGCGCGCTCCTTTCGCGAGAGATTTGCCCGACGCCTTTAGCTTCCTTTGCCTGTCGCCACTATCAATGCAGCGCTGCCGTGATGATCACCGCTTCCCACAATCCCCCCCAATACAATGGCTACAAAGTATATGGGAGCGACGGCGGGCAGATCGTTCCTCCCGAGGATGGGGCCATTTTGGCCGAGATCGAGCAGGTTCGATCCCCCGCGCTTTTGGGCGATGCGTTTGAGGAGATCGGTCCGGAGATCGATCTCCTCTATCTGGCGGAGTTGAAAAAACTGCAACTGGCCCCCGAACTCTCTCAAGTGCCGCTGAAAATTCTTTATACGAATCTTCATGGCACAGGCATTCGCCTCATCCCGCGCGCGCTGCAAGCGTGGGGTTATACGCATCTTTCCTTCGTCGAGAAACAGTTGCCGCTTGATGGAGACTTCTCCTTTGCTCCCTCTCCCAATCCGGAAGATGAGAAGGCGCTTGTATTGGGGACGGAGCAACTGCGGCAAGAAAAGGGGGACCTTCTGATCGCCACCGATCCCGACGCCGATCGCGTGGGAGTGGTTGCAGCGGGAGTGCGCCTCACGGGGAATCAGATCGGATGTCTCTGCCTCCACCATATCTGCAAAACATTGACAGAACAGGGGCGATTCCCGCCCAGAGCCGCCTTCATCAAGACGATTGTGACGACGGAACTCTTCCGAAGAATCGCCGAGTCATTCGGAGGACAATGCATCGATGTGCTTACGGGATTTAAATATATTGGCGAACAGATCACCCGCTGGGAAAAAGAGGCGATGTCTCCTCAATATATCTTCGGCGCAGAAGAATCTTATGGCTATCTGTTTGGCACGTTTGTCCGCGATAAAGATGCGATCTCCGCAGCCTGTTTGATCGCCGAAGTGGCCGCGGCGGCAAAAAAAGAAGGGTTAAGTCTCCTCGATCGCCTCCATCAGATCTATCAGAATTACGGGCTCCATCGCGAAGCGCTCTTTACCCTCGCATTCCCCGATAGCCAAGTGGGAATGGAGCAAATCGGAGCGCTCATGCAACGCCTTCGCAAAAACCCACCGACTCACATCGATGGGCAAGCGGTCGTTTCTTGCGAAGACTATCTCAGAGGCAGCAAGGGCCTGCCCGCTTCCGATGTGCTCCGCTTTTGGCTGGCCGATGGAAGCAAACTCGTCATCCGCCCTTCGGGAACAGAACCGAAAGTGAAAATCTATGCGGAAGTGAAGCAGAAAATGGAGGGGGAGGCCTCCATTCAGTCTTGCGACTTACAACTTAAAGCTTTATCTCAAAATTTCTTTAAGTAGTCCTGCGCCGTATGCCCGCTCAAAACATCCTGCTATTTCTTTGCAAACGGCTTCAGCATTTGACCTGCACAACCTGCCGGCAATTTCTTGAATCTCTATCGTGAAAGGAATCGGAGTCGTTTCTCTGTCAGCAAAAGTTTCCGCAACCGCTTCTCGAACTTTTTGTGTTAGTTCGTTATCTAAGTTTGTTGGGTTCCACTGGCTTGTAAGACAAGCAATAATACCTTGTTTGGAAGGAAATAAAAAATCAACATAACTGTCTGGTCTCACAAAAACCTCCGCAATAATTTAAATGCAGATATTTTATCGCTATTAGATAATAACCCTCTACTAAAAAGATTTTTCCTTCTTCGGATATTTGATCCGGACGTGGTGGGAGAGGAGGAGCGTTTTGACAAGGGTCTTCTTCACCTTGCTGAGCTCTTCGAAGGTGAGGCTGCAATGATCGAGTTGCCCCTCTTCGGCCTTCTCTGCGACTAAGCGGTTGACGAGCTCGTTCAAGGTGTGTTCATTGATCTCTTCGAGGGAACGGGTGGCTGCTTCGACACTGTCGCAGATCATGATGATACCCGATTCCTTGGTGTGGGGCTTGGGCCCTGGATAGCGGAACTGATTCTCATCGACCTCTTCGATGCGCCCCCCTTTCAACTCGAGTTGCTTGCGATAGAAGTAGTAGACGAGGGTGGTGCCATGATGCTCCCGGATGATATCGATGAAGGCCTGCGGGAGGTGGGCCTTGCGGGCGATGGCTTCGCCGTCGGTGACGTGGGAGATGATCACTTGGGCCGACTCGAGGGGAGTGAGGAGCTGGTGGATGTTGACGGCGCCTTGCTGGTTTTCGGTGTAGAATTGGGGATTGTTCATCTTGCCAATGTCGTGATAGAGAGTGGCTGCGCGGCAAAAGAGGCCGTTCGCGCCGATGGCTTGGCGCAGGTCTCGGCGAGGTTGCCGAGGACAAGACTGTGTTGATAGGTGCCGGGCACCTCGAGGGAGAAACGGCGGAGCAGCTCGCTGCTCGGATCCATGTACTCCATAAGAATCATGTCGGTCACGATGCCAAAGATAGTCTCTAAAGCGGGCAGGATGCCGACGACCAAGATGGCCGTGATGAGGAGGAAGGCAAAGGAGGAGACGATATCGATGCAGAGCGAGTAGCTCATGAGCTGCCCCTCAGCGAGGGTGAAGGCATATAAAACGGGAATGGCGCTGAGCCACGATTTCATGCAGACGGTAAAGACCTCTTTCCGCTTGCGCAGGCCGCGCGAACTGATGATGACGACGATGGAGGTGACGAGGTTGAGGATCAAAAAGTGGCTGTGATCGACAGCGAGGCTGACGGAGAGGAGAATGGAGAGAAACGTCGCGGCAAAGAGAGCCGTTCGGGGCGAGAGGAGGATGCAAATCAAAATGGTCGCGAAGGGAGCGACGATGGGAAAGCGAATTCCCTCAATAGCGACTGAGGTGCTCTTCAGAAGAATATACTCGGTGAACTTGGCAAAGAGAAGGGTTAAGAGGACGATGCAGACGAAGAGGGAGATCTCCCGCAGCGAGCGGATGAAGGTGGGCTGGCTGATGCGGAAATAGAGGCCGCTGATCGCGACGAAGATCAACGAGAGGAGCAAACTGGCGAGGATCGTCAGCGGATCCCACACTTTTCGGCTCTCTGAAATCGCCTGCTTCATCGACTGCATCATCGTCAAGTGGCGCGAGGTGATCCGCTCCCCTTGGTCGATCATGCGCGTTCCGGCGAGGACTTTCGTCATTTTGTCGGGCACCGTGCGGCTCACTTGCGCCCGCAAGCTCCTCTCGAGAGCGACATCTTGGATCAAGCTCCAGCTTCTGCGTTGAAACGATTGGATCACATAGTGGATCGTCTCGGTGTGAAACGCATCGCTTTGCGCGATCTGGCCCGCAATGCGCTTCCAGAAATCAGCGGGTAGCGAGACGGGTTCATCGCTTTCGGGGATGAACTCAAAATAGGAGACATCCGCCAGATTCAGTTCTTTGATTTTTTGGATCGTGCGCGGATCGGTGAAACGCGCTTCCAAAAGCAACGTTTCGATCTCATCGGCCGCTTTGTACATCTCCTCAAAGGTGCTCGAGGGGGCCGCCTCACGCCACTCTTTGTTGTGGATCAGATCTTCTTCCAACGCATAGCGCGCATCGCGGATCTGCTTATCGTCGACCTGGAGAATTTCTCCCACATCCTGCATCGCCTGCTGTTTCAAGACGATGGTCGTTTCATAGTCGGGGAATTCAAAATCGATTTGAGCGACGATATAACGACCCGCCGTGCGGTTCAGCTCTAAGACTTCAAGCCGCACTTCGCGAAAATGGAGAAAGAGCGCCAAGCAGATGACGCAGACAAAGCCGACGATCAACCGCCAGCCCCGGTTATTGGAGGCGAGCCACTCTTGCCATCCCTGCCGGATCCGATCTCGGTTTTTTTCCATAATCTGATTGTATCAAATCCTCCATTTGATTGTATAATGCGTCGCATGGCCCCCAGATACCAGGTTCTCGCCCGCAAGTACCGTCCGAAGACCTTCCGCGACGTCGTGGGTCAAGAGGCCGCCGTCACGACGCTCAAGAATGCGATCCGCTTCGACAAGATCTCCCACGCCTATCTCTTCTGCGGATCTCGCGGCATTGGGAAAACCACTCTCGCGCGCCTCTTTGCCAAAGCGCTCAATTGCCAATCGCCTACAGCCGATCTCGAGCCTTGCAACCAATGTCCCTCTTGCCTTGAGATCTCCTCGGGCCAATCGCTCGACGTCATCGAAATCGACGGCGCCTCCAATCGGGGCATCGACGATATCC
>CAYNWC010000088.1:0-5445 GCA_964400805.1 uncultured bacterium
AGGATGGAGGCTTTGCAGGCCTCTGCCTTACCACTTGGCTATGCCACCGAAATGGGTTTTATTATGGGGGAAGGGGAGGAAGAAGTCAACCCAGGAGTTCTGTCTTGGTATAGATCAGGTCGCACGCTTGCTTGGCGAGATCTTCGATATTTCTCGTAACCGCCGTTACGTTGCTATCGCTCACATTCCACCACTTGTCGCCCTCTTTCACATAGGCGCGATAGTGACCGGCGCCGTCGGCGCCCTCGTGAATGCTGAATCCCGTGAGTTCTTTTTCGTCTTTAGACAAAGGCACGGTTTTAAGGAGAGTGGGATCTTTAGGGGCGTTGACCCTTGCTCGATCCACATAAATGTGTGAGATATCGGAGTCTTTATCGATGTTCCAAGAATCCGTTGAGGGCAAAATAGTTTGGTGGTGATACCATTTTGGGGAACCGATTCGCGCTCTCATCAGTGTGAGGGCTTCGTTGGTGTGTCCTTGTTTTCCTTTTTTAAACTTCAATTCGTCTCTCAAGGCCCCTAGATGCCGAAGCGTCTTCTTCTCGTAATCCTCTAAGGCCTTGTGCAGGGCGCTCCCTTCGATTGATTGGGGCTCTTTCAGCAATTTTTGGCGAATGGCGGGGTTCCCGCCAAACAATTGGAATGCGGTGTTTAGATAGCAGAGGTTTTCCCCATTATTTTGTAAGCGCACGGGGCCGGGGCCTGTCTGAGGAATCGCCGTCTTTTTCTGATACTGGGTCAGTTTTTCGTTTTTCAATCCCTCGAAGATCTTTTTGCTCTCGCCCAAATGAACGAGGTCTGTGAGGAGTTGTGCCTCCGGTGTTTCTACGCGGAGCGGCGATTGGAGTTCATCGTCTGTGTAGTTGGTGGGGTCGATGGAAGGTTTTGTCTCGTCGGGAATGTAGGCGACATAGCCCTCCTCGGTGAAGATCACGGAAAAGTCGGTCCCTGGCCGGATTTTCGCATCGGGCGTTGCCCTTACTTGTTGCTTCAAGTGAGTCAGAAAAACGTCTTTGTATTCCTTAATGGCTCTGTCGAATTCCTCTTTTTCCTTTCCTTTCGGTTGCTTAACAACCGGAAGTTTCAATTCAAAGAGATATCTTTTTCCTTCCCACCAAATAAAAGAGGAGTGGGAGAACGTGTTGGGATGTTCTGCCGAGTTCAAAACACCGTGGATTTCAAGAGGATCTGTGTTTTCACGCGCTTCCATTCCTATCTCGAAAGCAGGTTGCGCTGCGGCCGCGGTGCGCGCTTCCGTAGAATTACGCGGAGTCGGAGGGGGACTCGACTTTAGAGGGGGATTTGAAGTGTGTGAATTTACTTTTGTAGTCATGTTAATTTAATTAATTTGTTTATAATTAATTATATAACTTTCGTTTTTTAAAATCAATTCATTTATTTCCTCCAAACAATCTTTAAATAGTTAAACCGCAGACACTTACATCTAATCATTGCCGGGATTTTCGAAAAAGGGGTATACATTTTGAGGCCAGGAGGCCTGTATGAGAAATGTCCCGTTGCATCAGATTGCCGCGTTTTTTGGGGTCCCGTTTGAAGGGGAATTGCAAGTTGCTGGCTATCAAATTGATAGCAGAAGGATAGAGCCGGGGGAACTCTTTTTCGCCTTAAAAGGGCAAAAAGTGGATGGCCACGCCTACTTGGCGGAAGTGAAAGAGAGGGGCGCGGTTGGAGCGGTGGTCGATCAGGAGTATCAAGGGCCTGATTTTGGTTTGGCGCTCCTTCCGGTGGCCGATGTGGTGCAGAGTTTGCAGGCGCTGGCCAAACACTCGATGGAGGGGTGTCCGGCGCTGATTATTGGGATTACCGGCTCGCTCGGCAAGACGATGACGAAGGAATTCGTAGCCCAGTTGCTGGAAGGGAAGTACCGCGTTGGCAAAACGCATCTGAATTACAACACGAAGTTGACCTATCCAATCACGCTGCTGAACCGAAGGGGCGATGAAGAGGTGCTGGTCGTTGAGATGGGAATGACAGAGCCAGGAGATATTGCTCGCTTGGTCGCGATCGCGGCGCCCGATATAGCCGTCGTTACGAAGATCGCGTGGGTGCATGGAGCCTTTTTCCCGGGAGGCTTGGAGGAGATCGCGAAGGGAAAGGCGGAGATCTTCTCCCATCCGAAAACGAAGCGAGCGGTGTTCGATCAGGGATTATACGCCTATCCCGAGGCGATCGCGCAAATCCATGGAGAGAAAGTGAGCTTTTCTCGAGAAGAGCGGACGTCCGATTATTTCTTGTCGAAGGAGTATTTCGTCGATGAACGGGGCGTGCGGGCCTATCAATTCGATCCTCCCTATAAACAGGAGCACGTGCTGCACAACTTTTTGGCGGCGGTGAGCGTGGCGCGGGTGATGAAGATGGAATGGGATGAGATCAATCGGCAGATCCCGTTGCTGAAACTGCCGCAGATGCGCTTCGAACAGTATGAGAAGGGGAATGTGACCTTCATCAACGACGCCTATAACGCGAATCCCGACTCGATGCGGGCGGCGCTCATCTCTTTGCCCGAACCGAGAGAAGGGGGGAAGCGGATTGCCGTTTTGGGGATGATGGTCGATATGGGGCCAGAGACAGAACAGATCCACCGCGAGGTGGGGCGCTTTGCGCAAAAGTATGTCGATCACCTGTTGGTCTTCGGGCAAGAGGCGACGGGGATTTACGAGGGGTTTCAAGAGATGAAAAAACCGGTGGAACACTATTTTGATTTCTCCCATTTGGCCGAACGGTTAAAGGCTCTGATGAATCCGGGAGATGTGGTGTTGGTGAAAGCATCGCGCTGTGTGGCTATGGAAAACTTCTTTCAACTACTGAACTGAATTATGCTGCTATTTCTCTTCGAATGGTTCCAATCGATGGGCTGGAAAATGCCCGCTGCTTTTGCCTATTTTTCAACGCGGATGATCTTGGCAGCCACCACGGCTCTGCTGGTGACGATCGTATTGGGTCCCCGCTTCATCAAAAAGCTCTATGAGATGAAGATCGGCCAACCGATCCGGAGCGTGGAGGAGGTGCCGCTCTTGGCGGAGCTGCACGGAAAGAAAAAAGATACGCCGACGATGGGGGGCATTCTCATTCTGTTTTCAATGGCGGTTGCCCTGATTTTGTGGATGGACTTGCGGAGTGTGTTCACCTGGATCTTGTTGGCGACGACGGCCGCATTGGGATTTTTGGGCGGGATCGACGACTATTTAAAACTGCGGCACAAAAATAGCAAGGGGCTGAAGGCGCGCAAAAAGATGGCGATCCAGGTCGGCTTTTCGGTGCTGATCGCTTTCTATCTGCTGGTGCCGCAAGTGACGCAGGCGCTGTCGGGAAAGAAGTTTTTCCGCCCGCCGATCGCCAAGGAGCAGGTGATGGAGGGAAAGCGGATTACGACGACGACGCTGACGACGCGCGAATATATCGAGGAGTTTTACCTTCCCTTCTTCAAAGATTCGGTGTTCGCCTTTCCGCTCCTCCTCTCGTTTCTTTGGATCGTCTTTGTGATCACCGGTTCGTCGAATGCGGTGAACCTGACCGATGGATTGGATGGATTGGCCGCCGGTTGTTTGGTGATGGTCTCGCTCGTTTTAGCCCTTTTTGCCTTCTTATCGAATCACATCGATTTGGCGCGCTATCTCCACATCCTCTATATCGAGGGGAGCGGGGAGATCGCGGTCTATTTATTTGCGATGGCGGGGGCTGCGCTCGGCTTCCTCTGGTACAATGGCTATCCGGCGCAGGTGTTCATGGGAGATACGGGCTCTTTGGCGATGGGAGGCGTGTTGGGCGTCTCTGCGATCTTGCTGCGGCGCGAAGTGATTCTGGCAATCGCGGGGGCGATCTTTGTCGCCGAGGCGCTCTCGGTGATTTTGCAGGTATTGAGCTATCGCTACCGAAATAAAAAGCGGATCTTTCTCTGCGCGCCGCTCCATCATCATTTTGAGTATAAGGGATGGCCGGAGACCAAAGTGGTCATTCGGTTCTGGATCATAAGCCTTCTTTTTGCGATCATCTCCGTGGCATCTTTAAAATTACAATGAACAAAAAAGTCCTCGTGATCGGCTATGGAGTGAGTGGGCGTGCCGCCGCCGGCTTGCTCCAGAGACAGGGGATTGACGTCATCGCCGTCGACAAGAAGCCCGAGTTGGGAGTTCTTCCGGATACGGCGAATGTGTCGTTTGAGGAGATTGGCCAAGTCGTTTTATCTCCGGGCGTCCCCTCCACGCATCCTTTGGTTCAAAAGGCGTTGCAGAGAGGCATCGAGGTGATTGGGGAGATCGAGTTGGGGTTTCGCCAAATCAAAAATCGGTGCTTTGGTATCACGGCCGCCAATGGAAAAACCACGACGGTTTTGTTGACCACACACATTCTCAATAGCGCCGGAAAAAAAGCGCGCGCGCTGGGGAATGTGGGCGATCCGATCAGCGCGTATGTGCCCGATCCAGAGGAGATTTTGATCGTCGAGCTGAGCTCGTTTCAATTGGAGTCGTTGACGAGTCGCTGTTTAGATGTGGGAATGGTGTTGAATCTGACGCCGAATCATCTCGATCGCTATGGCACCATGCAGGCCTACGTCGCGGCGAAAGCGCGCATCCGCAATTGCATCAAAGAGGGAGGCGCGCTCTTCATTTCGCGTCAAGTGGAAGTGGAGTTCGGCCCTTTTTTTCCGGGCGCTGAAAATTTTGAAAAAGAAGTTGATCTGATAAACGGGCTGAGCTATACAAAATTGGGGATGCCTTCAAAGCAAAGTGTCCAAGCAGCTTTACTCTTGTGCAAACGGTGCGGCGTGACAGATGCCGATTTCTTGCGCGGCTTGGAAACGTTCCAGAAGCCGCCCCATCGGATCGAATGGGTGGCGGAAATCGACGGTGTGTCGTATTATAATGACAGCAAAGCGTCCAACGTGCAGGCAGTGATGCATGCCGTCGAGCGTTTAGAGGGGCCGATTGTATTGATCGTCGGAGGACTCCATAAAGGATCTTCCTATCTGCCTTGGATCGCCTTCCGGGGCAAGGTGCAGCAGATCATCGCTTACGGTCAGGCGGCTCCGCTCATGGAACTGGAACTCGCGTCCGCCCTCCCGTTCCGGAAAGTGGATCGATTTGCCGAGGCGGTGCAAGAGGCGAAAATCGAGGCAAAAGAAGGGGATACCGTGCTCCTCTCTCCGGGTTGTTCGAGCTATGATCAGTTTCCAAGCTTCGAGCATCGAGGGGAAGAATTTAAGCGGCTTGTGAGGGGATTATGAATCGAAAAAACACCATCTTAATCGCAGTGATGATCAACGCCGGGTTACTCGCCGTGTTGCTCATTGCGGCGTTGACGACTCAAGACGAAGTGGCTCCTGCGCCCACTGTGATTGCAGAGGCAACTCCGCAATTTGAAGATGCGCCGCTGTTTAAGGAAATCTCTCTCCCGCCCTTGCCCGAACTGGCCGTTGTGGAAGAG
>CAYNWC010000089.1:0-5377 GCA_964400805.1 uncultured bacterium
AATTACACTCGTGGCTGGCGTGGGCATCTGCTTGGTTATCTTCAACGATTTTGAGAAAGAGGGTGGGATCTAAAATGAGTTTGAGGGTGGCCCCTTCCCAAGCGGACCAGGCCGAGGCGGCTCTTTTCCGAATGGCGGAGTCGGAAGAGGTGAGCTGCCGATAATAGGCTTGTAGGAGATGGCCTCTTTCAGCCAAGGGAATGGGGTCGAGGAATTTTTCCCATTCGTCGGGGAAGAGATGGTGCGCGCCAAATTGATAAAACCAGTGGAGCTCTTTAGGGCGGCCGAGGAAGATGCCGCGGAGGATGAGGGCGAGGATGGGTTCGGGATGGGTCTCTGCATAGGCGAGGGCGAGGGTGCTGCCCCAAGAGCCGCCAAAGACGACCCACTTGGCAACGCCGAGGTGCTTGCGGAGCGCTTCGATATCGGCGACGAGATGCCAGGTGGTATTTTCCTGCAGAGCGGAATGGGGTTTGCTCTTGCCGCAGCCCCGTTGGTCGAAGAGAATGATCCGATAGATCTTGGGATCGAAATAGCATCGATGGCCCGGATCGGTGCCTGAGCCGGGGCCTCCGTGGAGAAAGAGGATGGGGAGCCCATCGGGGCGACCGCTCTCCTCCCAATAGAGGCTATGACCCGACCCGACATCGAGGAATCCCTTCTTATAAGGCTCAATGGGGGGGTACTTATGCCTCATTTTCTCGACTTATAAAAGTAGAGGGGGCGGATGATCGGCGTTCCCTTGCCGCCGCGCGCTTCCATCCTCTCATAGACGATCTGGATCGCGATGCCGATCGAGCGGGAAAGGCCAAAGAGAATGGTGTAATACTCGGGATAGGGGAATCCCGCTGCAGTGAGCATCGAACCGGTGATGGCGTCGATGTTGGGATAGGGATCGGAAATCTTGGGATTCTCCTTCAATACTTTGGACCCTTCGGTGCGGAGTAAGAGGGCAATCTTCACGAGCGGATGGCGCGGGAAATGCTTTTGGCAATAGGTATAGCAAACGGTGGCGCGGGCATCTTCGACGCGCAAGACCGCATGGCCAAAGCCAAAAACGAGTTGATTGTTCGCGAGTTTGTTGCGGATGAGTTTTTCAATGTCTGCGGGTTTGGCTCCTTCGCCCACTTCGTCGAGAACGCTTTGGACAAATTCGAGACAATCTTGATTGGCTCTGCCATGGCGGGGACCAGCGAGGGCGGCCATCGCGGCGCTTAAGGAGCCATACATGTGTTCCAGGCCCGAGGCGACCGCTTTGCCGACAAAGGTGGAGAGGTTGCCGCCACAATGGTCATAGTGGAGCGCGTTGAAGAGGCGCATCGCCTGGATGAGCTCGGGCGTTTTTGCGCCGGGCATATTGAGCATGTGGACGAAGTTTTCGATGTAGCCGAGTTCAGGTTTCGGTTGCGGCGTGGAACCCCAATCGGCCTGCCGGTTGATCACCGCAGCGGCGATCTGAGGGAGTTTAGCGATGACATTGAGACAGTCTTCGCGGTAATTGTCGGTCCCTTCATACATTCCAACGATCAAGAGGGCGGCGGCAAATGCATCCATCGGATGGCCGGCGCGAGGGAGTGACTCGATCGCGCGAATGGTTTCGGGCTTGCAGGGCGCGCGCTCAGCCAGTTCTTTTTGAAAGTGGGCAACTTGGGTCTTGCTCCCCATCTCCCCGTAATAGAGGAGGTAGATGATCTCGATCGGTTCGCGCTGGGCGAGTTCCGCAATCGGGCGGCCCACATAGGAAAGCCCCTTGATCGGATCGACAAACGAAGTGACGCAATAGCCGACCGGGACTCCCCGGAGACCCGTCTCCAGAGAATCTTGGGTCACTTCGAACAGAACTCCATCTCTCACAATAATCCTCGAACCAGATCGCGCTCTTCTCTGAGTTCTTTTTGCGTGATCGCGATCTTTTCTTTCAAGAACGAATCGATGTGCAATCCGGAGACAATTTCAAAATCCCCCTTTCCTTGCGAGCGGCACGGAAATGAGAAGACGAGTTCCTCGTCGATGCCGTAGGGATTGCCCTTGGCATAAACAGAGGCAGAAAACCATTCGCCGCGCGGGGTGGGGTGGAGAATGGCCCGGAAGGAATCAATGGCCGCGCTGGCCGCAGAGGCAGCGGACGATTTTCCCCGCGCCGCGATCACTTGCGCGCCTCTCTTTTGCACGGTGGAGATAAAGTCGGTTTCGAGCCACTTCCGGTCGAGGGCCACTGGTTTGCCGCGGATCCGCGCGTTGACAAAGTCGGGAACTTGCGTAGAAGAGTGATTGCCCCAGATCGTCACATGGCTCACCTCTTGGATCTCCACATGCGCCTTTTGGGCCAGTTGAGAGACAGCTCGATTTTGATCGAGGCGCGTCATCGCGTGAAAGTGACTGCGCGGCAAGTCGGGGGCGTAGTGCATGGCGATGAGGCAATTGGTATTGCACGGATTGCCGACGACCAAGACCCGCACCTCTTTCGAGGCGACGCGATTCAACGCTCTCCCCTGCTCGACGAAGATCTTTCCATTGTCGGCGAGCAGCTCTTTTCGCTCCATGCCGGGGCCTCGAGGCTTAGACCCCACCAAAAAGGCATAGTCGGCGCCGGCGAAGATCTCTTCGGGCTGACTGCCAATATGGATCTCTTTGAGCAAAGGGAAGGCGCAGTCATCGAGCTCCATCTTCACCCCTTTCAAGATCTCTTCGCTCATTGGTAAATCGAGCAGATGCAGCG
Source organism: uncultured bacterium (assembly GCA_964400805.1). GTDB lineage: Bacteria > Chlamydiota > Chlamydiia > Chlamydiales > SM23-39 > REEB52. Next base: position 2,720 of record CAYNWC010000089.1, read on the forward strand.
CGATCGGCTGATCGGCTCCCAAAAAATCCCCGTGCGCAATGCGAAAGAGCAAACTATAGGCGATTTGCCCGGCGGCGCCTGTGACAACGACTCGTTTCATGACTTACCGAACTGCTCCATGAGAGCCCCTTTGCAAAAAGTTTGGAAGCAGTTTTCCGCCACCACATGCGCCTCTTCGAGCCAGGGAGTAAACCCGTTGGCCTCCGTCGGCACGAGTTCGCCAAACGATTGGATGAGGGTCTGTTGAATGAAGGCCGGTTTTCCCTCAAACTGCCCTAAATTTGCCGCGATGCTCAAAGTCCCCATCGGTTTTTCCAACGCATAGGAAACATTCAATCCCAATCCGTTCGGCCGTTCATGCAGCGAGTTTTGGATAAAAAGCTCCGGGTCGAGTTCCAGTTTCATGTGGAGTTTTTCGGCGAGGAAAGTCAGGGGGTTTTCCCGCGCGATATCGAAACGGATGCCATTGACGTAGCGGATTTCGCTCTTGATGAAGTTCGGCGACGAAAGATCGGTCATCGATTCAATCACCCGCAATATTAAAGAGCGGAAATGGCTCCACGTATATCCTTTCACTTCGTTGATCGTGAGAATGCCGGGCCCTACTTGCAAGAGCGGATATCCATCTTTTTCCTTCCGCATCCGGTGGCGCGGGACAAACGGAGTCGCTTCGGGGTGCGCCTGAACCGAGGGCAAATCCTCGACAATCGGGAAATCTTTTTTCAGCCGTTCGTATAATTGTCCATAGAGCATCGGATACGATGGGTCGCGCATCCGCCCCGTTTGCGGATCGTTTTGCAGCTCCCAACGCAACTCAAAGATCGCTTCGATCAGCGGCGGGTGAAGGAGGACGGGCGTTTCTGTTTTTTTGATTTTTTCAGGTTTAAAAATAGGCATAAGGTCTCCAAAAGACCCTATTTATACAAGATCTTCCAAAATTGCTGCACGATATTTTCGCATCAGCTCGACCATGAAGTGGAGATTGTGCACGGTCGCCAATGTATACGCCGTGAGTTCGTTGGCTTTAAACAGGTGGTGCAAATAGGCTAAGGTAAAATTCTGACAAGTCCAGCAGCTGCAGTCATGCTCAATCGGGGCAAAATGATTCGCATGCTCCCCTTTTTCCACCTTAATTCCCCCTTCCGCGGTCAATAATAGGCCATGGCGCGCCGCGCGGGTGGGATAGGAGCTATCAAACGTATCGATCCCCAAAGGGACACACTGAGCGAGCGACTCGAGATCTCCGATGCCGAGCAGGTGATTCGGTTTTTCCTCGGGCAACTGGGGCAATAAACCGGTCAACATCTCGACCATTTCCCCCTTCGTCTTCCCCAACGAACCCCCGATCGAAAAGCCATCGAAGGGCAAACGGCTCAAATAATTGCAGCTTTCCTTTCTCAATTCGGGATCGACGCCTCCGTGGATCACCGCGTACATCGCCTGATTCTGCGGGTCTTTCAAGTGCTCGTCGAGCGACCGTTTTTCCCACCGATGCGTCCGTTCCAGCGAGCGCTTCAACGCCTCGGCGCCGATGTGATACGGAGGCAGTTCATCGAATGGAATGATGATATCGGCGCCGAGTGCTTTTTGCGTTTGGATCGACGTTTCTGGCGTGAGGAGCACTTTGGTTCCATCGCGGTACGAGCGAAACAAAACGCCCTCTTCGCTGATTTTCAGCACGTGGCCATCGCGCTTTTTCGCTCCGCGGCTCTTCAGCTCATCGGCCACTGAGCCATAAGCGAGAGAAAAGACCTGGAATCCCCCCGAGTCGGTGATGATCGGCATCTGCCGTTGGATGAAGCGGTGCAACCCCCCCGCCCGCTTCACCACTTCGGGACCTGGCTGTAGAAGCAGATGGTACGTATTGCAAAACATCAGCTGCAGTCCGATCGAATCGACCATCCGATTATCGAGCGCCTTCAACGTCCCATTGGTCCCCACAGCCACAAAATTCGGCGTGTCGATGATCCCGTGCGGCGTGTGGATCCGTCCGACGCGCGCGCGCGACCTCTTCGATCGATGGATTAGCTCAAACCGGAACATCTTTCACAATCCTCTTGGAAAGGGCAACAAACGGAGCGCTTGCGGCGATGATGAGACATTTGATCAGATAGCTCACGAGCATGATATCGAAGAGCGACGCGACCCATCCATACAGGCCCAAAAAACTAAACAGCGCCGTATCCAACAATTGGGAACAGAGAAGGGAAAGGGCCACTCGAACCGGCAATTTCCCCTTCAACAAACCGAAGAGGCGCACATCCACCTGTTGCACCACATAAAAAGTGGCGATCGAGGCGAACACGATCCGAGGCGTCGTCGAAAAAATCGTTTGAAACGCCCCGTCTGCCATATCAAACGGCGCCGGCACATAGCGCAAATGGAGCCACGCCATGCAAGTGAAGAATACCAGGGCTAACCCCGAGATCGGAATCGCCCGCTGGGCCGCCTCTTTTCCAAAATATTCCTGCAATAAATTGAGCGACAAAATGCCCCCCACGGCAAACACATCGCTACACGTGACGGAAAAGCCAAAAAGAGACATTTGCTTTACGACGAAAAGGTTGGCTAAAATGCCCTGGATTGCCACCAGCGCAATCAAGGCGCTTTTGCCCAGGCGTAAGGAAGCCATGACGAAAGCAACGACCACCAGGATGT
>CAYNWC010000090.1:0-5261 GCA_964400805.1 uncultured bacterium
CATTTTGAGCGATCCGAAAGTGAAGGCGATCTTGGTCAATATTTTTGGCGGCATCATGAACTGCGCGACGTTGGCGGCGGGGATTGTCCATGCGGCAAAAGAGCAACAGATCCAGGTTCCCATTGTAGTGCGGATGGAAGGGACCAACGTCGCAGAGGGGAAGAGGATTTTGAAAGAGAGCCACTTAAAGATCATCGCCGCTGAAGATTTCAAACAAGCGGCCGAACGGGCTGTTGCGGCTTCGAGGAGATAAACATGCCCATTTTAGTGAACCGGAAAACCAAGGTTCTCGTGCAGGGAATTACCGGCCAAGCAGGCCGCTTCCACGCCGAGCAGTGCAAAGAGTATGGCACCCATGTCGTCGGCGGAGTGACGCCGGGCAAAGGGGGAAGCGAAGTGCTCGGGTTGCCGGTGTTTGACACCGTTTGGGAGGCGAAAAAAGCGGTCCATCCCGATGCGACGCTCATCTTTGTCCCCGCTCCTTATGCCGCCGACTCGATCCTCGAGGCGGAAGATGCGGGCATTTCCCTCATCATCTGCATCACCGAGGGGATTCCGGTGCGCGACATGCTCGAGGTTAAACGGGTGATGAACCAGTCGAAATCGCGCCTCATCGGCCCCAATTGCCCGGGTCTCATTACGCCTGGCGAATGCAAAGTCGGCATTATGCCCGGATATATTCACAAACCCGGCAAAGTGGGCATCGTCTCCCGTTCGGGAACGCTCACCTACGAAGCCGTTTGGCAAACCACCCAATTGGGCCTCGGGCAATCGACTTGTGTTGGCATTGGCGGCGATCCGTTGAATGGCACCAATTTCGTCGATGTGCTACAATTATTTGAGCAAGATCCCCACACCGAAGCGATTCTACTGATTGGCGAAATCGGGGGCGATGCAGAAGAGCAAGCCGCCGCTTGGGTGGCGGCCCACTGCACAAAGCCCTTAGCGGTCTTCATCGCTGGCGCGACAGCCCCTCCCGGCAAGCGGATGGGCCATGCCGGCGCGATCATTTCGGGGGGAAAGGGGACGGCGGCGGAGAAATTTGCCGCCTTTGAAAAAGCGGGCGCCATCATCACCCAAAATCCGGGCGAAATGGGCCATGCCGTGCAAAAGGCCATGCAGAAACGATGATCGAGCTTCCCGGGCGCGTCCCCATAGCCATTCACCCCTTTTTCTGGATCTTTGCGGCCCTTATCGGTTGGCTCAACAGTGGAACCATTATCGGTTCCCTCATCTGGGTCGGCATTATCTTCGTCTCTGTTCTCATCCATGAATATGGGCACGCCTTTACCGCCCTCTGTTTCAAGCAAAAAGCGCGCATCCAGCTCATCGCGCTCGGCGGCGTCACCTCTTTCGACGGTCCCAAACTCAAATTCTGGCAGCAATTCCTCATCACATTCAACGGCCCTCTCTTCGGTTTTTTCCTCTTTCTCTTCGCCTCCCTCCTGCTCCAATTCAGTTGGCCCCTTCCTCTCGCTAAAGTGCTCAAAGCCACGCAGATCGCCAATCTCTTTTGGACCGTTGTCAACCTCCTCCCCGTCTTGCCTCTCGATGGAGGGCAACTCCTCCGCATCCTCCTCGAGGCCAACTTTGGGATTAAAGGATTCAAAGCCTCTCTCCTCATCGGCTCCCTCGTCGCGGCGTTCATCTCCTTCTACTTTTTCATGCTCCAGGCCTTTTTGATCGGCGCTTTCTTTTTTCTCTTTGCCTTCCAAAGTTTTGATGGATGGCGCAAGAGCCGTTTTGCCACCCGCGCCGACCGGGACGATGTCAACAAGCAACTCATGATTGCTGCCGAACAAGCCCTTCATGAAGGGCGCATCGATGAAGCTAAGCGGATCTTCGAAGAGATGCGGCAGAAAGCGACCGGCAGTCTCTTTGCCCATGCCGCTGTTCAGTATCTCGCCTATCTCGATGCCAAAGAGGGGAAGCGCAAAGAGGCCTATGACCTCCTCCTTCCCATCAAAGACCATCTCGCCGACGATTCCCTTCTTCTCCTCCATGAACTGGCTTTCGGCCAAAAAAACTATCCCCTGGTCGCGGAGCTCTCTATCGCTTGCTATCAAGCGGCGCCCAGTCAGAAGATCGCCTTGCACAATGCGCGCGCCTTTGCCTCGCTCCATCGGGCAAAGCCCGCTGGCGGCTGGCTCCAGACCGCCTGGCAATATGGGGGCTTAGAGATCAACAGCCTCCTCAGCGAAGAGGAATTTGAACTCTTAAAAAACGATCCCGAATTCAAAGTTTTTGTGGACGCCCTCAAATGAAAAAGTGTCTTCTCCTCCTCCTCTTGACCTCCTGTTTTACGGGGACTATAGAGTCTCCCATTGCGCAAGGCCCCAGCGCAAAAAAACAGCGGCAGCGGATCGTCGTCTTGCAAAAGAAGCTGAAAGAGGCTGAGCAGGAGCAGCAGAAGGTTCAAGCTGAAGTGGATCAGCTCACCGCAGAGATCGGCGAAGCGCAGATCGCTCTCATTCGCAAACAGATCGATCGGTATGAGAAAAAAGTCGAGAAGGTGCCGCCTCTATTTCTAGAGGAAAGAGAGGCGCTCTATCGGATGATCCAAACTGGACCCTCTCCCTCTGCCTTTGAAGCGCAAGTAGAGCTCGACCGGATCTTGCGCCTCATCACCGAGAACAGCGACGAGACGAAGCATGGGTGAAATCCTTAAAATATTTTTACCACCCGCAAACAAGGTTTGCTAGAGCCCACAGAGCTCACAGAGAAGAAGAAAATAGGACATCTTATTTGGGAGCGCGAGGGCTTCCCTCGCCTCTGTGTTCTCTGTGGGCTCTAGCGAACTCTGTTCGCGGGTGGTTGAAAAATTCTACTTCCTTTAACCTAGTTTGATCGTGTAATAGCGCTGGAAGTTTTGGTGGCGCACGATGAGGATCACGTGCTTCTTGTTCCCCACCTGTTGCAGCGCTGTCTCGAGTTCACCGAGATTTTTCACCGGTTTTTGGCTGTTCCCATCGACCGTCACTACGCCGGTGATGAGGAAAGAAGGACGCAAGCCTGCTAGAGCTGCTGGCGAGCCGGGCTTCACTTTGGTGATGACGACGCCAGAGACCTCGGAATTGTAACCGAGCTTGCTCGCCGTCTCGGGGATGAGGTTCTCCAAGTCAACGCCGATCTTTTGGAGCAGCTCGGCAGACACTCCCTCTCCCTCCGTTTGATTGCCGAGAACGATGGAAAGGGTTTGCACTTTCTGATTTCGAAGCACTTTCAATTTGATCGACTCGCCGGGCGTCATCATCGCAATCTCATTGCGGAACTTGCTGACGTTTTTGATCGGCTTATCATTGTATTGGAGGAGGATATCGCCCTGCTGGAGGCCAGCTTCTGATGCGGGAGATCCCTTGACGATGTCGGAGATGAGGATCCCGTCGGGTTTATCGAGGCCGAGCGCTTCGCTGAGCTCTTTGTCGACGGGCTGAAGGACGATGCCGAGATAGGCGCGCTTAACGGTGCCCTGATTGAGGATCTGGTCGATCACCGGCTGCACCATCTTGCTGGGAATGGCGAGCCCAATGCCCATGTAGCCACCACTGCGGCTGAAGATGGCGGTGTTGACGCCGACAACCTCGCCGCGGACGTTGAGGAGGGGGCCTCCTGAATTGCCCGGATTGATGGCGGCGTCGGTCTGGATGAAGTCTTCATAGGGAGCGATGCCGAGATCTTGACGCCCTTTGGCGCTGACGATACCCTTGGTAATGGTTCCTTCGAGGCCAAAGGGGTTGCCGATGGCGACGACCCACTCGCCGGCGCTCAAACTGTCCGAGTCGCCAAAAGCGAGATAGGGAAGCTCTTTCTCTTCGATTTTGATCACGGCGAGATCGGTGCGGGGATCGGCCCCTTTCACGGTGGCTTCATATTCGGTGCCATCGTTGAGCGTCACGGTGATCTGATGGGCGTCTTTGATGACATGGTTATTAGTGACGATATAGCCGTCGGCGCTGATGAGGAATCCCGATCCGCCGGCAATCTGCTGTTGTTGCGGCTGTTGGGGAAAGGGTTGGCCTCCATGAGGCTGTCCGAAAAAGCGGCGGAAAAAGTCATCGCCAAACATATCGAAGGGGTTGGCGTATTCTTGTTGAGAGGTCGTGAGGGTGCACTGGATCGAAACGGTCGCCGGCGTCGCTTGATTCGCGAGCTCGGTGAACGCGGCCGACATTTGCTCTAAAATGGTGGTGCCTTTCTCGGCCCTGATGGGCGCAGAAAAACCGGCGAGAGCGATAGCTCCGAAGAAAAGGAAGTAGAGTTTCTTTGTCATAGGATTCCCTCTTTTTAGCAACTCGATCATAACGAATTCTAAATTTCGAGAACAGACAAAGAAGACTTTAATTTTTTCTTTTCTTTTTGGAGGAGATCTTGCCCGAGGAAGGAGACGAGGATTCCCTCTTGGCCGAGGAGGCGGCGGCGCACGGTTTCAGCGATTTGTTCGGCAGTGGCCGCGAGCACTTTTTGCCGGAACTCCTCTCGCAGCGGGAAGGTGCGCCCGGACCGTTTCCAGGCGTAGGCGATCATGGCGCGGCTGCCCGGAGGGATGGGGGCGTCGAGCGTTTGGATCACGCCGAGCTTCGCCTCTTCGAGCTCCCGCTCGTTGAACTTTTTGGCGGCGATTGTCTCGAGCGCTGTTTGGAAGGCAGCGACCGAGCGGGCGAGATGGGGGTCGCGGTAGGCATAAAAATGGAAATTGCCCGTGCTGGGGGTATAGGTAGCCCCGCTGCCGTAAGCGCCTCCTTTTTCGCGGATCTCTTTGTGAAGAACCAGGTTCTCCATGAGTTCGGTGGAGATGGAGAGGTAGGGAGAGTCGGGATCCCGATAGGAGACGGTGCGCAGTCCCAGCGCGGTGAAGGCGACCGGCGCGGCGATCAGGCGCGCCTGCGCAGCGGCTTTCGGATGGGGGTAGCTCCCTTTCCAAGCAGTGTACGGTTTGCTGGGCAGCTTCAGGTGATAGAATTGGTCCTTTTCGATCGCGCGGTATTGCGCCTCATCGCACGTCAGTACGAGGTGATAGTCGCGCACGCCGAGAACGCAATCGGCGATTCTCTGGAGCGATTGCAAGAACGTGTCATCGCACTGTTTGGCCCAACGCAATGCCGCCTGATAGTAGGGAATGCCATGCCACTGATCGAAGACAAATGAGGGGATCGATAGACCGCTCAGCGATGTTTGGATCGCGTAATTGAGGGCGCTTTTGGTGAGGCGATTTTGCAGCTCGGTCGCGTGCTGGGAGAGCCATTCTTGGATCCGCTCCCAGA
>CAYNWC010000091.1:0-5239 GCA_964400805.1 uncultured bacterium
ATATGGCGTAAACCCCAAAGCAGAAAAAGCTTAAAAAATATATTTTAAACAAGGTATCGGAATCGAAGATCCGGAATTGGTTGTAAGAAACTAGAAAATAGCAGAAGAAATTGAAGAGAAAAAAAAGGGTAAAACCCTCTGTAGCAATAGGATTTGGGCTATTCAACATAGAAATAGTCATGAATGCCAAAATAACCGACGTGAGAAGAAACAATTTTTTCGGAAGGTAAATATTTCGCGAAATAAAAGTAGCGAGAAACAGAAGAAATGCAATTCCATTGTTCATTTTTATTTTAAAAATAACAAAATAAATATGCATTAAATCAAAAGAAGAGGTAAGAAAGAAAAGAAATAAAAGAGAGCGCAGAGGGTGTACGGTTAGGTGTAAAGAGCTAAAAAAGGCCTGTAGCCGGCCGAGCCGAAAAGCAATCATTTGGAATCTGCAAAGCAGATTAATCTCATCGAATCAAAAATGCAAGAACAGTTCTCTTCCAGTAAAAATTCTTATTGTGATAGGTTCTCTGGTTCTATGCAAAAATTCGATGCGATCATCATCGGCGCTGGAATTGTTGGACTCGCCACCGGTTATCAGCTCTTAAAGCAAAAACCTCACTTAAAAATTCTGATTTTAGAAAAAGAGGGAGAGCCCGCCAAACACCAAACCGGCAATAACAGCGGCGTCATCCACTCCGGCATTTACTATAAGCCCGGGTCTTTGAAGGCGAAAAACTGCACGGCGGGCAAGAGAGAGTTATTGGAATTTTGTGAAACGTTTGGGATTGCGACAAAAAAGCTGGGCAAAGTGATCGTCGCTACCGAGAAGGAACAACTGACTCGTTTGGATGAAATTGGACAGAGAGGAAGGGCCAATGGTGTTGCGGTAGAGCGGATCGGCGCGGCGCGGTTGAGGGAAATCGAACCCCATGTCCAAGCCTTGGAAGCCCTGTGGGTTCCCGAGTGCTCCGTGATTGCGTATACGGCTGTAGCGAAAAAGTTGGTCGAGGAATTGGAGCGATTAGGGGGAGAGGTTCACTTTCACGAAGAGGTACGATCGATCGAAGGGACCGATCGCATTTGTACTTCGAAGGCCGAATATAAGGCGTCGGTTTTGATCAACTGCGCCGGCTTGTTTTCGGATCGCATTGGCAGAAGGGCTTTAGGAGCGGAGAAGGTCCCCCATCGCATTTTGCCCTTCCGGGGAGAATATTACGAAGTGCGCGAGGGTAAGAGAGATCTGGTCAAAGGACTCATTTATCCCGTTCCTGATCCGCGCTTCCCTTTCTTGGGGGTCCACTTAACTCGAATGATCGATGGGAAGGTAGAGGCTGGGCCCAATGCGGTTCTTGCCTTTGCAAGAGAGGGGTATCGAAAGACCGACGTCAATCTCAAGGATTGCTGGGATTTGTTGAGCTATCCGGGGTTTTGGAAGATGGCGGGTAAGTATTGGAAAGCCGGACTGTATGAAGTCGCCCGCTCTTTGAGCAAAAAACTGTTCCTCCGCGATCTACAAAAGCTCGTGCCTGCGATTGAAGAAAAAGACCTCGTACCCGGCAACCGGGGCATTCGCGCTCAGATGGTCACGCGGGATGGAAAGTTGGTCGACGACTTTGCCATTCTAGAGGAAAAAGGGATGGTGCATGTATTCAACGCGCCATCTCCGGCTGCAACTGCGAGCTTTTCGATTGGAAGACAGGTCGCAGAACGGGCGTTGAGCCAAATGTAAATCTAGTCGGTGTCGGCCTTGAGCATCTCGAGGTTTTGGTAGTAGCGCATGAGGTCGCGGGCACGAGCGGCATCTTCAAAGCGGAGCTCTTTCGCAGCGCGGCGCATTTCGACTTCGCATTCTTTAATTTTGGATTCCAGGTCGGGGATGTCGAGGGACTCTTTTTTGGCGGGTTTTGCGGGCTCTTCGGCAGCGACAAAGCCAAAGGTCTCGTCGAGCGAGGCAATATCGCCTCGCTTGGCGCTGCGGGGGGTGATGTTGTGTTCTTCATTGTAGGCTTGCTGGTGCTCGCGGCGGGCTTTGGTGATCGCAATTGTATTGCGGATGGCGTTCGTTTGCTTATCGGCATAGAGAATGACGTGCCCACGAATGTTGCGGGCTGCACGACCGCAGGTTTGAATGAGGGCTGTTTCGGAACGGAGAAAGCCTTCTTTATCCGCATCGAGGATGACAACGAGAGAAACTTCAGGAAGATCGAGCCCTTCGCGGAGAAGGTTGATGCCGACGAGAACGTCAAACTCACCGAGGCGAAGGGATTTGAGGATCTGCATTCGTTCGAGAGTGTCGATGTCAGAGTGGAGGTATTTGGCCCTCACGCCGATTTCATTGAGGTATTTGGAGAGGTCCTCGGAGAGCTTTTTGGTGAGAGTGGTGACGAGAATGCGACCGCCTTGTGCGGCTTCTTTGCGAATCTCCTCGAGGCAGTCATCGACTTGGCCATTGGCGGGACGAACCTCGATTTCGGGATCGAGAAGGCCGGTGGGACGGATGATCTGCTGGATGATGTCGCCTTCGGACTGTTCCACTTCCCACTGGCCGGGAGTGGCAGAGACAAAGATCACTTGGCGGAAGAATTCGCTGTAGGCCTCTTCGAATTTTAAGGGGCGATTGTCAAAGGCGGAAGGGAGGCGAAAGCCAAACTCGACAAGGGCCTGTTTGCGGGAGCGATCGCCATTGTACATGGCGTGGAGTTGGGGGAGCGTTTGGTGCGACTCGTCGATAAAGAAGAGAAAGTCTTTGGGGAAGTAGTCGAGGAGGCAGGGAGGGGGAGCGCCGGGCATCCGCTGACTGAAATGGCGGGAGTAGTTTTCGATTCCTTTGCAAAAGCCAATCTCCCGGATCATTTCGAGGTCGTAATTCGTCCGCTCACGGATCCGTTGGGCTTCGACAAGGCGGTTTTCTTTTTCAAAGAAAGCAACCCGTTCGGTGAGTTCGCGGCGGATGGTTTCGATCGCGGTATAGCGGATATTTTCAGGTGTGACGTAGTGCGATCCGGGAAAGATAGTGACCTTATCGAGGCGCTGCCGGACTTTGCCGGTGATGGGGTCGATTTCACTGATCCGCTCGATTTCGTCGCCAAAAAATTCAATGCGGTAGGCGAGATCGTCTTCATAGGCGGGGACGATTTCAAGGACGTCTCCGCGGGCGCGGAAGGTGGCGCGGGCAAGGTCGTAATCGCTTCGCTCATAGTGGAGTTCTACGAGGTGGAGGAGGATGTCATCGCGGCGCACCTGTTGCTTGACGGCGAGGTTGAGGAGCATTTGGCTATAGTATTCGGGAGTACCCAGGCCATAGATGCAGGAAATGGAAGCGACGATGATCACATCGGGGCGCTCAATGAGGGAACGGGTGGCGCTGAGGCGCATTTTCTCGATCCGCTCGTTGATGGCGAGGTCCTTTTCAATATAGGTGTCGGTGCGGGCGATGTAGGCTTCGGGTTGATAGTAGTCATAGTAGGAGACGAAATATTCGACGGCGTTGTTGGGGAAAAAGCCTTTGAATTCTTGGTAGAGCTGGGCGGCTAGGGTTTTATTGTGGGCGAGGATGATAGCCGGCTTGGAGGACTGCTGGATCACGTTGGCCATGGTGAAGGTCTTGCCCGAACCGGTGATGCCGAGGAGGACCTGCGATTTCTTGCCTGAACGGACGCCTGAGACGAGGCGCTCGATGGCTTCGGGCTGATCACCGGTAGGTTGAAAGTCTGCTTTGAGTTGAAACATGGCCCTATTATGCCGATTATTCGGTAAAAACATCCACTCCGATGACGAGAAAGGAAATGAGGAGGACGAGAGCGAGGAGGAGTCGTTTTGAGGGGGTTTTGTAGGCGGGGAGGCGCCAGGCCATGAGGGCGGGGAGGATGCAGAGGAGGATGGCGACAAAGATGCCAGCGAATTGGAGGGCGAGGATAAAGCCCCGTTGGTAGAGGAGGACAAAGGTGAGGGGCGGGAGGAAGGTGAGGAGGCAGGCGAGCTCGCGCCCCCAGGTGAAGCGTTTCATATGGAGGCCATCGGCGAGGAAGTGGGAGAGGCTGAGGGAGACGCCGAGGAAGGAGGTGATGATGGCAAAGAAGGAAAAGGCGCTGGCAGCGGTGGCAATCCAGCGATTTTGGAGGAGGTGGGAAAGGGAGGTGGCGGCTGTCTCGCCGTTACGGTAGGCGGAGAAGAGGTCGTCGAGAGGGACGATGCCGAGGATGAGAAATTCCCAAAGGATATAGACGAGAAAGGGAATGAGGCTGCCGATGAGGAGAGTGAGACGGAGTTGCTTTTTGTCGTGATGGAGGTAGGTAGTGAGGGTGGGGATCACGATATGAAAGCCGTAGGAGGTGAAGACGAGGGAGACGGCGATCCAAATAGCGGAAGGGTCGGCATGGGCGAGGAGGGAGGGTTGGATGTGGGGAGGGAGAAAGGCGACGAGGCAGAGATAGGAGAGGATGAGGCCGAGCATGAAGAGGCGGTTGACCCAGTCGACGACTTGGGTTCCAAAGTAGACGAAGAGGCCGAAGAGGATGAGGAGGGGAAAGGGACCGAGCCAGGAGGGGGCGGCGTAACCGGTGATGGAGTGAAGGGCTTGGAGAAAGAGGGGCGAACTGCCGGCGATGTAGGCTGCAGTGAGGGAATAGAGGAGAAAGAGATAGGTGATCCAACAGAGGGCTTTGCCGGGAAGGCCGAGGGTGCGGGCCGCCATGGTGATGAGATTAACCTCGCCAGGGAAGGCGAGGTTGACGTCGAGGAGGAGAAGAGAGGTGGAATAGAGAAAGAGCCAGCAGAAAGCGAGGAGGGCTATGGAGGGAAAGAAGCCGCCAAAGGAGGTAACGACGGGAAGAGCGAGCATGCCAGCGCCGATCGAAGTGCCAGAAACGAGAAGGATGCCTCCGAGGAGGCGATTGGTGCGCAGCATGGGGTTTCCTTAAATAATGCGGGCGAGTTCATAGCCGATGACAAAGAGGGCAAAGAGGAGAGCGAGGAGAAGGAGGGGTTTGCCGCCTGAGACGTGGTAGGGGGAGGTGTGTTTTCTGCGGTAGCGGCCGACCCAGGCCATGCAGATGGGAAGAATGCCAAAAAGGATCATCGCGCAGATCCCGCCAGCAAAACTGAGGGCTTTAAAGAAGACTTGCGGGTTGATGAGGGCAAAAAAGAGCGGGGGCGCGAGGGCAAGAGGGCAAATCCAAGAGAGATGTTTCTGGGTGGGGATGAGTTTGAAGCCGTCGGCGAGGAAGTGGGTGAGGGTGAGTCCTTG
>CAYNWC010000092.1:0-5230 GCA_964400805.1 uncultured bacterium
CATTTTCAGGAGATCTATGCCGGCGTCTTGCAATCTATTTTTGAAGTTGTATGACCTTTCTTCCTCTTTTCCTACCCAAAAATGGCATAGCGTTATAAGTTTTAACATTCTGTATACCACAAAGCAAATGGTAGTAATAGAGTGAACGAAAGGCGTTCCCAAGGCTAGCAAGGTGCTTTTGGTGCGCACTGTTTCTTGATCTTCATTCAAATAGAGTTTACCCGTATTCGAATCGACAATAAATCGGGACTCATAGGAGCCATCCCACTGATCCCCATCTGCATCGAGTGTCCAATCATTAATCGGATAAAAATCTTTTATTGTTATGCTCATTATATCGCCATGATTTTTTATTAAATATTAACTAAATCTACAATAAATATAAATGATATAATTGTTTTTGATTCGTGTGGACTTGGCTGGAGGCTCCACGTGTGTGCATCCCAACAAATCAATGATGGAAAGGATAAAATGATGAGAATGATAAAAGGTTATATGAATTTTCATCTCTCTCTTTTACAAAAATATTTATCTCGTTTTTCTCCTGTGCATGTAGCTGTGAGAGAGGCGGTTTCGGAAAATATCTTGTTCTGAATTAAGTTGGAAAAATTTGTTAAATAAAATTTTTCCTTTATTTTTTCTAACATATTTAGATAGATTGAAAATTTCTGGCGTTGGGTTAAAAAATGGTTTATCATTTTTAGCCTAAAATGAGGAAAAACGATGTTGGTGATGAAATTCGGCGGTGCGAGTGTTGCGAAAGAAGAAAGCTTCCTTAAAATCGCGGAAATCATTATTCAAAGATCTTTAACGTGGAAAAAAATCGCTGTGGTTGTGAGCGCGATGGGAAACACGACAGACCGGTTGTTAGAGATGGCGCGGAAAGTCCATCCAGAGCCGCCAAAACGGGAGCAGGATATGTTGGTCTCGGTTGGAGAGAGGATCAGCATTGCGCTGCTGGCGATGGCGCTGGCGCGATTGGGGAAGGAAGCGGTGAGCTTTACGGGAAGCCAATCGGGAATCATCACGTGTGAGAATCACGCGGAAGCGGAGATCGAAGAGGTGAGGCCGAAACGGGTGAAAGAGGCGTTGGATCGGGGACTGGTGGCGATTGTGGCGGGCTTTCAAGGCGTGAGTCGAAGCGGAGAGATTACGACATTGGGTCGGGGTGGATCGGATACGAGCGCAGTGGCGCTGGCGGTTGCCTTGGGAGCAGAGAGAGTGGAATTCTATAAAGATGTGCCGGGGATTTTCGATCGCGACCCAAAACGGGATGCGGGAGCGAAGATCCAGGCGAAAATGAGTTATGCAGAAGCGCTGGAGCTGGTGAGACAGGGCGCCAAGGTGCTTCACGAAAAAAGCGTGGCGCTTGCGGCAAAAAATCACGTGGTGTTGGCCATTCATAGTTTTGAGCGGCCAGCAGAGGCGGGAACGGTGGTAGGCGAGGGGGAAAGATGTTCGCACAATTAGAAGAGCAGCTGCAATTCGACTTTCAGTTCAGTTGTCCTTATATCGAGGCGGAATACTACCGGGAAGGGGCGCAAGATCTAATCCGGAAGTTAGTGCCAGCCGATCTGCTGGAAGAGGAGGGACACGGCCTGCCAATGCAAAGAGCCCGCTTTGCCGACCTGCTGCCGCTGATCTCTTGGTCTGAGCTGAGCCGGGCGCCATGCGCCTTGTCGGTGTTGCTGCTCTGCAAATATCGGCTAAATGCCTGCAATTTCTTCTACGATATGGTGAGTCGTTGGTTGCTTCCCCAAAAAAGAGTGAACGTCGAATTGTTCTTCGCCTCCGATGTGCGACTGCCCCATTTGTCCGATGATTTGCTGAGCGTCGCGGAGATCGTTGTCCACTTGAAGAGCGCGCAAGATGTGGAAGAGGTGCGGCGCAATTTGCATGCGATTGAGACGGAGATCCGGTTGGGCGTGGTGTCAAACTACCATGCGCGGCGGATTCTGGAGTTCAAGGGGCTTTCTGCCGATGGAAAGACGGCGATGATCCAGGAGAAGATCGGCTCGCTGATTCAGAGCCACTCGAAGGATTTCGATCAGGGAATCTTCTCGCAGATGCAACACTTTTTGGTCTGCGTGCGGGAGGATTTTAAAACCTTGCGCGACTACCACCACATCAGTCGGATCATCTCCAACTTGCACAGCCTGAGAAAATTCGTGACGCAGAATGCCACCGCCTATCCGAATAAGAGACATGTGGTTCTCAAATTCCTGAAGGCCAAATTGACCGCGCCGGGGCAAAAAGAGCGGCCCGTTTTAGGGGTTTTGGTGGCGCTCAATTTCCTGCGTGAACACGAAGTGTTTGAGGCGGCTCATTTGATCAGCGCGATCCAGAAAAATCACGCGCTCGTTCGGATTGTCGATGGCTCTTTGTTTGTCGACAAGGGGGAAGCATCGATTGAGACGGTCTATTTGGAGATCGAAAAGACCGACAGTTCCGATTTCACATTGGAGGAGATCCAACTGCTGAAGGTCTCCTTGCCCGATCGGATTAAAGGGCATGTGGAACAACTGACCCACCCGATCTTCATGCCGCGCAACGAGGAAGAGGTATTGCGCAATATCATGGCCCTCTCGCGCCAACTCCGCTTTGTGGGCGATATGCCGCAGATCATCATCACGTTTGACGAGCAGAAGGGGAGCGAGCTTTGCTTTACCGTGATTTTGCTGCGGGTCGTCGCAGAGAATGAGCCGGGTGTACAAGATCTATTTACGTCGAAGCGGACGCAATTGAAATATATCCCCGACCGCGTGCGCCGTGTGGGGCACTTGCGCCGCAAGTATGTGAAGGAAGCGACTGTTTTCCGCACGGTGATCGCGTCGAAGGATTTTTTAAGGGCCGATCACTCGGTCGATCTCTACAAAGCGCGCGAATTTGTCTTGGGAGAAGTGAGCCAGATCATCGGCGAGGTGCGCGATTACAATGGGGGCATGATCTATAAGCTCAACGAATCGCTCAATGCGTTGAAAGCGGCGTTAGGGCGCACGGCCGATCCGATCCTGCTCGAGAAATTCTTCTATGCGCTCATCCCGATCGAGATGCGCAGCAGCTTAGAAACAGAGCCACTGCGCCAATTTTTCCTGACGCTCGTGCAGGCGATGAAGAGCGATTCGCCGCAGAGCCGGCAAGATGCGCATCGCGTCTATTTTGTGGCGCCCAAGAAGAAAAAGAATCTGGAACTCACGC
The DNA here is from genome assembly GCA_964400805.1 of uncultured bacterium. GTDB lineage: Bacteria > Chlamydiota > Chlamydiia > Chlamydiales > SM23-39 > REEB52. Next base: position 3,199 of record CAYNWC010000092.1, read on the forward strand.
TGCCCGTGCATCAACTCGTCTCTTTCTCATTCGACATCCACGAGACGCCTTATGTCGGATACATGTATTTGACAGCGGATAAAAGCGAACAGCAGCGCTTCTTAGAAGCTGTCACGACTTCCCACTAAAATACAGGATGGTTAGGAGAGGAAGAAAAAACCTATTTCTTCTTTCATCATTCTCATCATTTTATCCTTTTCATCATTGATTTGCTGGGATACACACGCGTGAGGCTTCAAGCCAGGTTAATGATGGAAAGGATAAAATGATGAGAATGATAAGAGAGAAAAAAGATAGCGTTAGCTCTCTTCTCCTTGACCATCCTGTCATCCTCCTTACTTCCCATTAATGAAAATTTTCGCTAAGCTAAAGCGGTATGGAAAAACCGCCGATCCAAATTTGTCCCTCCATATTATCGGGTGATTTCGGGCGTTTGGCAGAAGAGGCAAAACGGCTGGAACAGGCGGGCGCCGATGCGATCCATATCGATGTGATGGATGGTCATTTCGTTCCCAATTTGACGTTGGGTCCTAAAGCAGTTGCCGCGATCCGCAAAGCAACGCATCTCTTTCTCGATGTTCACATCATGATCTACAATCCGTTTGATTACATCGAAGCGTTCGCGCAGGCAGGCGCCGATGGGATCACGTTTCACTTCGAAGCGACCGAAGATGTGGAAGATACGTTGGCATTCATCCGTCGCTGCGGAAAGAAAGCCGGCTTGGCGTTTCGCCCCGAAACTTCTTTTTCGATGATTCCCAAATACTTGGATCAGTGCGATTGCATTTTACTGATGACGGTGAGTCCCGGTTTTGGAGGGCAGAAGTTTATGCCCGAAATGGTCGAGAAGATCCGCATGGCGCGCGACTATTGCGATCGACACGGGATCCGGCAGGGAGGCCTCATCAAGCCCGGCCTGTCACTGCCTCCGTTCAATATTCAAGTGGATGGAGGGATCAATCAAGAAACAGGGCGGATTTGCGTCCAAGCGGGCGCCACTTCGCTGGTGAGCGGTCATTTTTTATTCAGCCAACCCGACATGAAAAAGGCGATTGAGAAATTGCGCGAGGCACATTGAAAAAGGTCGTAGTCATCGGCGGCGGGACGGGCAATTTCGTCGTTTTAAAGGGATTGAAACAATATCCTCTCGATCTCACGGCGATCGTCTCGATGGCCGACGATGGGGGCAGCACAGGGATTTTGCGCGATGAATTGGGCGTGTTGCCGCCCGGCGATGTGCGGCAATGTCTGGTCGCTCTCTCCAATTCGAGCCGCTTGATGCGCTCGTTGATGAACTACCGATTCGAAAACGGGGGATTGGGCGGTCACTCTTTCGGCAATCTCCTTTTATCCGCCCTCGAAAAAGTGACCGGGAGCTTTGAAAAAGCGGTCGAAGAGGCGGGGAAGATCTTGTTCATCAAGGGAAAAGTGATCCCCGTCACCACGCACCAAGTGCGTTTGAAGATGGTGCTCAACAACCGGAAGATTTTGGAGGGAGAGAAGGAGATCTATCTCTCGCAGGAGATTGACCAGGGATATAAGACGATCTATTTGGAGCCCTTTCCCAAAGTGAACCCACGAGTGATCGAAGAGATTCGGAATGCCGATCTGATCGTCATCGGGCCGGGCGGATTGCATACTTCTTTGATCCCCAATTTACTCGTGGAAGGGGTTTGCGACGCCCTTGCCCAAAGCGCCGCGCGCAAAGTCTACGTGGTCAACTTGATGAACCGCAAGGGGCAGACGACTGGCTACCGCACCTCCCACTATCTGCAAGAGTTGATCCGCTTTACGGGAAAAGATCTCTTCGACCATGTCCTGATCAACGTGCAAAAACCGGCCAAAGAGCTGATCGAATTTTACTCCGCGGAAGGGGACCTGGTCGAAAACGATCTCGAGGGGGATCGGGTCATCTTTGCCGATTTACTCGGAAGAGTGGCCGAAGAACCGCGGCGCGATTTGATCAAGAGGAATCTGATCCGGCACGATTCGAAAAAATTAGCGCAGGAGTTGATGCACATTGTTGATCATC
>CAYNWC010000093.1:0-5155 GCA_964400805.1 uncultured bacterium
AACTGCTCTACGCAACCGAGCGGGTCGATGAGCGGGTGATGGCGGCTCTTTTGGCGCTGGCTAAAGAGCGGGGGGCGCAGGAAAAAATGGCCGCGATGCAGAAGGGCGAGAAGATCAACCGGATCGAGGGATTTGAATCGGAGAACCGGTCAGTTTTGCATACGGCGATGCGCGATGTCTTTGGCGGTGGGCAGACAGAGGCCTCTGAAATGGCCGAGAGGGAGCTGAAGAAGTTAGAGAAATTCTTGACGAAGATCGAGGGGAAATTCACCGACCTGATCCAAATCGGGATCGGGGGCTCTGATTTGGGGCCGCGGGCACTGGCTGTGGCGATGCAACCGTTCCATAAGCCGGGGCATCGAGTCCATTTTATCTCCAATGTCGATCCCGACGATGCGAATGGGGTGCTGGCTGGCTTGGATCTGAAGAAGACGCTGGTCGTCGTGGTCTCTAAATCGGGAACGACGCTGGAGACGTTGACGAATGAGGAGTTCGTCCGGACGCGGATCGCAAAAATGGGACTCAATCCCAAAGATCATTTCGTGGCTGTGACGGGGGAAAAGAGCCCGATGGATGATCCGGCGCGCTACTTGGCTTCGTTTTACATGTGGGATTTCGTAGGGGGGCGCTACTCGGCGACGTCGATGGTCGGCGGGGTGATGCTGGGCTTCGCTTTGGGATTCCACGGCTTTAAAGAGATCTTGCGGGGAGCGCATGAGATGGATCGGCATGCGCTGACGGCCGAAGCGAAGAGCAATTTGCCGCTCCTGTCGGCTTTATTCGGCATTTGGAACCGCAATTTTTTGGGCTATCCGACCGTGGCGATCATTCCCTATTCACAAGCGCTGCTCCGCTTTCCCGCTCACTTGCAGCAACTGGACATGGAGTCGAACGGCAAGCGGATCGATCAACAAGGACATCCGGTCGATTTTTCGACGGGGCCTGTGATTTGGGGAGAGCCGGGCACGAATGGACAACACTCGTTCTACCAGCTGATCCACCAAGGAACGGATGTCGTGCCGTTAGAGTTCATCGGCTTTCACAAGAGCCAATATCCGCACGATCTAACAATCAAAGGGACAACCTCGCAGGAAAAACTCCTTTCCAATCTCTTCGCCCAGTCGATCGCTTTAGCGGTGGGACAAAAAAACGACAATCCCAACCGCGTCTTTTTGGGCAACCGGCCGAACCGCATTCTCCTCGCCGAACGGCTCGATCCCTATACATTGGGAGCATTGCTTGCCTACTATGAACACAAGGTGGCGTTCCAGGGATTTATCTGGGGCATCAACTCCTTCGATCAAGAGGGCGTGCAGTTGGGCAAGGTCCTGGCGAATAAGGTCCTGAAGATTTTTGCCAAGGAAGGGGAAGACTTCCCGCTAGGCGCCGCTTATTTGCGATTCTTGAACTGAGCCCGACTTTGTGCAATTTTGTGGCGGCATCTCCGAGAGAATCGCTGGCAAATTTCTTACTTCTTCGCTCATAAATAGCGCCTTCGGCTATGGATTTCGCGAAGAAATAAGAAATTTGCAGAGCGCTTCCTCTAGATCTGCTCGCCAAAACTTGCACAAAGTTGGGCTGAACCATTCTGAATATGAAGGGCGTGCCCGTCGGCGAAAGGGCGGTGGGGTGTCGTGATGAATACCTGCCCCAGTTGATCGAGGGAACTCTGCAGCAGTTTTTGTCGTGTCTCATCGAGATGAAGCCCCAGATCGTCGATGCCGAGTAGGGCCGGGACCTGGACCCGTTTCGAGAGGCGCTCCCACTCGGCAAGGCGGAGCGCCGCAATCGCCGTTTTCTTTTGCCCTTCGCTCGCAAATAACCGCGCTGGCTTTTGGTCGATCAGAAGGGAGAGATCGTCCCGATGGGGGCCACTCAGAGTCATTCCCAACTCCATTTCACGCGAACGATTTCTTTGCAGCTGTTGGAGATAGTTTTTGCTTTGAGAGATCTGGAAATGGAGCGCATGGATCTCGTGGCCGCCGGAGAGATGGTGGCTCTGCTTTTCGAGAGGCGTTTTCAGTTCATCGACCATCTCTTGCCGCGCTTGGACGATGTAGGCAGCGGACTGAACCATTTCGGCTTCCCAGCAGTCGAGGCTTGCGGCTGATTTGGCGCGCAGGAGGCAATTGCGCTGTTTCATGGCGCGCCAAAAGCGCGTGAGGTGGTGGACGTAGAGAGGGTCGCTTTGCGCCAGGTGGAGGTTTAAAAAGCGGCGCCGCTCAGCGGGAGAGCCGGTGATGAGTTCGATGTCGTAGGGCGTATAGAGGACAGAAGGGAGAATTCCGAGCAGGGGATGAAATGAGGTGTACGCATTGCCATTGAGCTGCACGCGCCGATTTTGCCCGTCAAAGGTGATCTGAATCGTCTGCGATACCCCGTCGCGAAATATTTCCGCTTCGATAAAAAAGAACGACTCCGTCTCGCGGATGAGTTGGGACAGGTGTTGCGGGGGGTAGGAGCGCCCTGTCGCGATGAGGTAGATCGCTTCGAGCAGATTTGTCTTCCCCTGCGCATTATCGCCATAGAAGACATTGCGGCGGGGCGATAAAAGGACCTCCGCTTCGGCATAGTTGCGAAAATTGCGGAGGTAGAGGGCTTTAAGATGCACTAGCGCCCCAACTTCAAAATTTTCAAAGGAAGTTGTGCCCAGATTTTTCTGTCCAGCAAAGCGCGGAGGGCGCTGGCAACTTGAATAAGTTGTCTAGCCCGAGCGCAAAGCTGGGCGGAAAAAGATGGGTCAAATTCCATCAGAATTTTTAAGTTGGGGCGCTGGCTATAGCTTCTTTTCGAGGCGCGGGGGCATCGTTCAGGCGCATCGGCATGATCACATAAAGGGCTTGGGTCGAATCGGTGATCAAGCCCGGGTTATGGGGATCATTCAGCCCAAAGCGGACCGTTTCATCTTTGCTATGGCGCAAGATATCGAGGAAGAAATAGGGATTGAAGGCGATTTCCAACTTGGATCCTGCGTAATCGACTGGCATGCTCACGCGCCCTTCGCCGATGTCGCTGCTCATCGCGGCCAAATGCAATTGTCCCGTCTCAAAGCTAAAGCGGACCGAGCTGCTCGTATCCGATGTGAAGAGGGAGACTTGGCGCAATAGAGACATCAGCTCTTCGCGATGGATGGCAAAGTTGTGAGCCAGTTTTGCCGGGATCACTCGCTCCACATCGGGATATTGGCCCGAAAGCAACTTGGTGATCAGTGTCAAAGAGCCGCTCTCCAATGAGATCTTGTCAGGGGCGAGATTTAAATGGACTTGGTTGGTGCTCTCATCGAGCATTTTGATCATTTCTTCCACAGCTTTAAGCGGGATCACATACGTTCCCGTCACGGAAGCATCGATTGCTACAGGCACTGCCATTTTGGCCAATCGCTTTCCATCCGTTCCGATGAACGTCGCTTTTTGATTTGCGATCTGCACCTGCACTCCGTTCAGCATATAGCGGCTATCTTCCCGCGCAGCCGAAAAAGCCGTTTTCGAGAACATCTCTTTCAGTCCGCTGCTGGTCAGGGTGATTTCGAGGGAGCCGGTCAAATCGGGCAGAGCGGGGAACTCGGCTTTATTCATCCCGTTGATTTTGAAAACCGAAGTGCCCGTTGTGATTTCGGCGATTTCGTTCGTCTGTGCGCTGATCTTCACCTGGGGCGCCGTCAATTCGCGCACGAGTTGAAAGAAGCGTCGGGCGGGCAGGGCGATGGCTCCCTGTTCGACCACTTTGGCCTCCACATAGCAGCGCATGCTCACAGTCAGGTCGGTTGCGCTTACGATCAGCTGATCGTCCAGAGCCTCAATCAGCACATTGGAGAGGATGGGGATCGCCGGTTTCGCTGCGACGATGCTTTGGATTTTCCCGATGAGATTGACCAGATCGATTTTAGAGATGACTGCTTTCATATTCGAACACACCTTTGTTATCAGCCAAAAATAAAGGATGAGAAAGATCTATGTCAAGTACAGCCGTTGAGGCCGCATTCGAAGAAGGTGGTGAGGACGTTGGCGGTGGTGAGGAGAAGGACGAGGCCGAAGGCGGTTTTCTCCACGTAAGTCCAGGAGGCGGCGTGCTCTTTTTGGCGCGAATGGCCGTGGATAATGAGGAGGATGGCGCAGGCGAAGATGGAACAGGAAAAGACGATGAAGGCCCAGACGTAGAGGTCAAAGCCGAGGACGGGCTCTCCGAAATGGGGGAAGTTGGGGCAGACGTGGAGGCTGATCTGGCGTAGAGAGACAATGCGGCCGAGAAGGGCGCTGAGGATCGCGAGTCCATAGTGCTCGACTTTGATCCCAAAGCGGAGGTTGAGGAGGAGCGAGAGGGCGATGCCGAGCATGCCGAGCCGCTGGAGAAGGCAAAAGGGGCAGGGGAATTCTTGGTGGACGTATTGATAGAAGTAGGCAGCGAGAAGGACGAAGCAAAGGACAAGGATAAAGAGGACGTTGAGGAGTCTTTGCATGATTTAGTGACCTGTGTTCCAAAGATCGACCGAATGGTGGAGGAGCATGAGGAGGCAGAGGAGTAGGTTGAAGGCGATGAGAATGAATGCGCCGTTTTTCTTCCCTTTGAGGATGCAAAGGAGGGCGAGAAGAAAGAGGGCAAAGAGGGAGGCCATCATATGATCCCCTTTAAAAAGGAAGGGGATTTATTCGTCAAGGGCGCGTTGAATGGCGCGCTTGTCGTCTTTTTCTTTGAGGGCGGCTCTTTTATCGTAGGCTTTTTTCCCTTTGGCGACGGCGATGCGGACCTTCGCCCTGCCTTTCTTGAGAAAGATGGAAAGGGGGATGACGGCGAGCCCTTTTTCTTGGATGAGACGCCGCAGTTGCTCGATCTCCCGCTTGTGGAGGAGGAGGGGGCGGGGGCGCCGCTCTTCGTGATTGAAGACGCCGCCATGGGAATAGGGGGCAATGCTGGCATTGAGGAGGAGGATTTGGGCGCCGCGGATATCGACATAGGCGTCTTGCAGGGAGCCTCCATGATTGCGGAGCGACTTGATCTCGCTGCCGAGGAGCACAAGGCCAGCCTCAAAGGTTTCGAGGATCTCATAGTCGTGTGTGGCTTTCCGGTTGGAGACGAGTTCGGGATTGGGGGGCGTTTTAATAATAATATTTGTTTAGCGTTTGGGAGGTATAAAACCCAAGAGAAAGAAGAGGAGGAG
>CAYNWC010000094.1:0-5152 GCA_964400805.1 uncultured bacterium
GTTTCTGCACCATGACTATATGTCCGTTGCCCCTCTGCACCAGTATCATCTCCGAGATGGCGTTCACCATCTACTATTTTAGAGGGCAAAATGACGGTAGCCATATCAATTACAGAAGGCTTTTCTTCGTAATTTGCCCCTGTCTTAGCATTTAAATCTTTGAGAAATTTTTGCTGGGCTTTCCATGTTTGGTTTCTGGCTACAACATCCTTTCTCATGACAAGAACACAGGCAGAGCCTGCTACTTTCTTTTTATTTTGCAGCAAAGCACCAGGGTAGCCTGTAACTTTCAGTCCCAATTGCTCTAAAGTAGCAAGACTGCGCGTGTGAACGGTCTTATCTTGAATACTTTTATAAGTTTTAAACCCAAAAACAGGGCGTAGGTGTGTTTCCGATACGGGTCTGGGGTTTTGCACCTGTTCGAAAACATCGACAGGATCTGGGCCATTCCAAAATGCATTAAAATCATTTCCAAGTGGAATGTCAGAGCCTACATCAATTTTAAAATGTTCTTTCCATTCTGCTGCACCGAATGGATTTTTCTTGCTGGTCGCATACTCTGCAACGGTTTCAGCGAGATCTCTCACTGGTAAAAATTGTGGTGATATCAACTCGATGAGAGGGGCGCGATCCCGTAAAAAAGAACCGCTATAGACAAAAGGGGACGTGGGAGCTAAAGAGGCCATATCATTTTCCTTTTCTTTAAACTAAAAAGGCCCGGGTTTCCCCGAGCCTTTTGCGCAAAGTCTTTGTTAGAGACTTGTTAGTTGCTGATCTGAGCCGTCGCTTTGGCAGATACAGGCTGAGACGACGTTGCTTTCTCGGTTGCCTTCTCCGCTTCTTTGCTGGCGACGAGGGCGTTGAATTTGCGCCCCAGGCCAATGACAGAGAACGCCCAGATTCCGCAGATGATCAGAACGAGAGGCCCTAAGATGTAGGTCAAGCTGGCGAGAGATACGCTGCCGCCGATGACCGCAAGGAGCGTCGATTGGATGAAAGCGCCACCGGATTTACCGGCACGGCCGCCAATCACCTCTACAGCGCCCTGCCCTTTGATCTTCGCTTCCTGATCCAAGGGGATGTAGGCCATCTGCTTGGTAGAATCGAAGAGGGAGTACTTGGTTCCTTTGGAGAGGACGTTCTGGATCTGGCCAATTAGCACCGCAACGAGCACAACGGTCGTTCCCATGAGAGGAGCGAATGGGGTGCTCTTGGTTCCGTTCCATACAAAGAAGAAGAAGATGGAAGAGGTGACGAGAACCATGATCGGAGTGAGAATCGCCGCTTTGGTCCAGCTGAGCTTTCTGAGGATGTTGTTCCCCACAACCATGAGGAGGATGGTGATCGCTCCGGTCCAGGTAGAGAATTGTCCCATGAACATGTTGTAGTCGTTCATATCGGGGAAGGCAATTTTGATCTGCCCTTTCCAAACGCCTTCAACGAGGTTGATCGCAATGCCGTAAGAGAGGACGAGGATCGCGATGAGGCCGAGGTACGGATTTTTGAGAATATAGCGGAAGCTTTCCACGATGGAGAGTTTTGCTTTTTCTTTCTTTTTGCCTTGGCCGGGTTGATAGAGGTTCGGGTCGGTGAGGACATTTTTATTCATCCAGCGGTAGGTGAGGATGGTGACGAGGCCAGAGACCAAAACAGCTCCCATGAGGAGTTTCAGGTTGATCCCAAAAGAATCGACGCCTTGAGGGAGGGTTTTGGCGTACTTGGCTGTCAAAATAATGATTGGACCGGAGAGGAGAAGGCCGATATTGCCGACCATTCCGAACAGGCCGTAGAAGCGCTTGGCTTCAGTGACTTTGGTGATCTCATTCGCAAACTGCCAGAAGAGCATGGAGAGGACAACGCTTCCCCAGAGCTCGGACAGAATGTAGAAGATGCTAAAGCTCCAGTTTCCAATGACGGGAACAAGCCAGTGGAGGTTAGGCATAGAGGCCTGGGCAGACTGGATGGCGCTCATCGACATGTGGAGGGCTTCTTTATTCGGATAGATGATAAAGGCAAAGGCCGCAAAGAAGATGAGGAAGGGGGTGAGGACCATGTAAAAAAGTTTTTCCCTAGAGAAGACGTTTGCCAACTTGATGAAGATGATCATGAAGATGATCGCGGCAGGGGTAACGCCATAGAGTTTTAAGAAGGAAAGGCACTCTGCGCCGCCGCCGGGGGCATTGACCATCAAAGTGTCTTTTGTGTCTCGCAAGATGGTGTAGTTAAACAAGATACACATCATCATGAGGCCCATCGGTAAGAACTTTTTCAGTTCAAATCCATGGATAGGCCAAAAAATTCCTCGAAGTCCTTTGAAGACTGATTCGTTGGGGGAGTCTGCCTTAACTGTCATAGCATTGAGTCCTAAGTTTAAACTTTATTGATGCAAGAGCAGTTTAACATTGATGGCTAAAATCGACAAGGGGATATACCGAAATAACCTAAAAAATCGGGAATATGACAAGGAGGCGGCGCAAATTTTTGTGCCTGGAGCGAGCGTCATTGCTCAAGAGCAAGGCGCGAGTGAAGGTCAAAAATTTGCTGCCAAGCCGACGCAGTCAGAAACCGATTTTTTAGGTTATTTCGGTACAATTGAATCGCCCTCAAGATTATAGAGACCTTGAGGGCGAAAAAGAAGGAGGAAAATTTTTAATGCTGAGCGGCAGCCGCGGCGTAAGCGGGGTCGTTAGCAAGAATTTGGTGCATTTGAGCCGCTTCTACGTAGCTATTCCACAGCTCTTGCTCCACTTTATTGTGGCGGATGGCCTGGATCAGCTCTCGCTTGCAGGTAGCAAGGGATTTTTTGGGGCTCAGGATGGTAATAATTTCTTTGTCACCGGCAAGGCGGGCGATGTTGAGCATCCGCTCGAGTTGGATGCGGGTGAAGTTCATGTGGTCGCGGCGCTTGCGAGAGCCACGGGCTGCCCGCTGCTTGGGGGCAATGACGAGGGGCTTGTCGGACTGAGTGACGAAACGCTCGATGATGGCGGCGAGCTCTTGGGGCTGTTTATACTTCATTTTTCTCAAAGTGAAGTGGTGCATATAACCGCCGCTTTTCATCGGCAGGTATTTGCAAAGCTCATTTTCTTTTTTAATACCGAGCTTTTTAATCGCTTTTGAAATAACTTCTTCCACTTCTTTGAAGCCTTTCGCGGGTTTTGTTTCAAAGTCTTCTTTATGTGCCACCATGGGTACCATCCTAATTGAGTTATCTAGTCATATCTGGAACTTTTTCCAAATTAAATGGGGATTATATAACCCGGCTTCTTTTCTTGCAAGAAACTACGATTTTTCTTTTTTTATTCTTAGCAACATTCTAATCTGTATTCTTCTCGAAGATTGAACTATTATGAAGCGATTCAAAAAAGTTTGTTTAAGTCTCCTTTTTCTCCTTTTGATTGGGGGGTGTCAACCGTCTAAAAACCGGTTGTCGGAGTGGCTCAAAGACGGCGATCGGGTGAAAGTCCTTTCGACGACGGCCCAAATCGGCGATCTGGTGAAGGCTGTTGGAGGAGAGCGGGTCGATGACTGGGTGTTGATCCAGGGAGACCTCGATCCTCATAGCTACGAAATGGTGAAAGGGGATGGAGAGAAGCTAGGTCGAGCCGATCTCGTTTTCTACAATGGATTGGGACTGGAGCATGGAGCGAGCCTTTCGGCGTGGCTGAACACGTCTTCGAAGGCAGTCGCAGTGGGAGAGAGGATTCGCGCGGCGGTTCCCGAACGGATGATCCAGCGAGGGAAGGTGGTCGATCCCCATATTTGGATGGATATTTCGCTCTGGCAAAAGGGGATTGACCCGGTGGTCGAATCTCTGATTGAGATCGATCCGGCAGGGGCTTCTCTCTACCGAGAGAGAGGCGAGGCGCTGCGCCAGCAAATGGAGCAGGCGGATGGAGAGATCCGCGCGATTCTCCAACAGGTCCCAGCCGAAAGGCGCTATCTGGTGACGAGCCACGACGCGTTCCACTATTTTACGCGGCGCTATTTGGCTGAGGCGGATGAAGTGAATTGGGAAAGTCGCTTTGCCGCTCCGGAAGGATTGGCGCCAGAAGGGCAGTTGAGCCCGCGCGATATCCAAAAAACCATCGATTTTTTGCGCGAGAAAAAGATCGGCGTCCTCTTTTCCGAATCGAACGTGAGCCGCGATGCAATTCGGAAGATCGCCACAGCGGGTCGAGAAATGGGTTTGGAGATTGAGATTGCCCCCGCGCCGCTCTATGGCGATGCGATGAGCGGACTCACTTATTTAGAAATGATGCGACACAACGCAGAGACGATCGCGAAACACTTATGATAGAAGCAGAAGAATTATATATTAATTACGGCAAGACGTCGATCCTGTGGGATCTCTCGTTTCAGATTCCGCGCGGCCTTTTGGTTGGCATTATCGGCCCGAACGGCGCTGGGAAAAGTACATTGCTGAAAGCGGCGCTCGGCCTCTTGAAGCCCCTTTCGGGCAAGATCTCCGTGTCGGGTTCGGTCGCTTATGTGCCCCAGCGTGGGTCGGTCGATTGGGATTTTCCGATCACGGCGGAAGAGGTGGTGTTGATGGGGCGCTATGGGCGTCTCGGCCTCTTCGGAAGGCCCCGTAAGGCCGATCGGGAAGCTGCCGCTGCCGCCTTGGAACAGGTGGGGATGAGCGCTTATGCCCATCGGCAGATCGGCCAGCTCTCCGGAGGTCAGCAGCAGCGCCTCTTCATCGCCCGGGCGCTGGTCCAAGAGGTGGATCTTTTCTTGCTCGACGAGCCGTTTGTCGGCGTCGATCTCGCGACCGAAAAGGCGATCATGGCGCTCCTGCGCAAGCAAGTGGAGCGGGGAAAAACGGTCTTGATCGTCCATCACGACTTGCCGAGCGTCGAAGAGTATTTAGACTGGATCTTGTTATTAAAGACGCGTCTGCTCGGTTGCGGCCCTGTGAAAGAGGTCTTCACCCGCGAAAACATCGCCCGCGCTTTCGGCAAAGGCCAACTCCTCTTTGAAGAGGCCGCTGACCTCTCGGCAAAGAGCCAAAGCGGCATTTTATGATCTCTTTTTTCACCGATCCCGTTCTGCGCGCGCCGATGTGGGGCTGCATTTTGATGTGCGTGGCCTCCTCTTTGATGGGCGTTTTGATCTTCTTGCGAAAGCGCTCTTTGATGAGCGAGGCGCT
>CAYNWC010000095.1:0-5143 GCA_964400805.1 uncultured bacterium
TTCAGAATATTGTACACAAATAAAATAGTTTATCTCAACAACCATACAAGAAAAACCCCCGATCATTTCGGGATAAAAATTCTCCTTTCCGGTAAGATGATAACCCTTTATGGCTGAACTGAATCCCCAACAAGAAACCCACTTCTTACATGTAATTTATTTTTAGAAACTTAAGATCAAGTATATGAATATTTGTAACAAAAAATCAAATCCGGTATAATAGAGAATAAACATGGCAAAGCCGATTCCCGAACACGTGTATTTGAAGTTCCTGCGAAAAGTGGGGCTCAAACTGGAAAAGGGGAAAATCGACTACAATCTCTACAAGGACGGCCTGTTGTTGTGTGCGATCAAAATTATGCACGGCAAGGGAAAGAAGCGAGAGGTTTCGCCAGATAGCGTAAGAAAAACAGAAAAAATCTGTGCAAAGATGGGATTAGAATGGCCACCAAAAAAGAAATAGATGAACATCTCAAAATCGCTCTCAAGGAAATTGGAGAGATCAAGCCTTGGTTTGACAAAGAAGTGAATGCTTGGATTTTCGAACATCCCGCCTACCCGGTTGAATACGGTGGCAAATCCGAAGCAGAGGTCATCAAAAATTACCCGAAATATCTGCGGGAATTCATTCGCCATCGCTTAGATGATCAGCTCCATCCTGTCATGGAAAAGCAGACAAAGGGACGTGGAGGAAAAAGAGTGGGAGCAGGCCGCCCTAAAGGAACTAAAAAATCCCCGACCAAAGTCGTAAGACTACCTAAAGATGTTGCAGAATGGCTGGAAAGACCTAACGCTATTCCTCAAGTACGCCAAATGATCGCAAAAGGGCGACACTAATATTTAGACACCTCTATGGCTGAACTGAATCCCCAACAAGAAACTGCGGTCCACCACGTCGAGGGGCCCCTGCTGGTCCTGGCGGGGGCGGGCTCGGGCAAGACGCGCGTGGTGACGCACCGGATCGCCCATCTTCTGGATTTGGGGATTCCCGCTTCCGATATTCTGGCCGTGACCTTCACGAATAAGGCCGCCGAGGAGATGAAGAGCCGCATCCGGGCGCTGAAAAATGCCCATGTCTTGGCCTGCACGTTCCATAGCCTGGGCGCGCGGATTTTGCGCGAGTCGATCCATGCGCTGGGCTATGGGAACGACTTCATGATTTACGACGAGGACGACAGCGAAAAATTGCTCAAAAGCTGCGTCGGCCACGTCCCCGAAGATAAGGGGTATCTCCGGACGGTGCGCCAACAGATTTCAGCGGCGAAAAACGATCTGATCGATCCAGAAGCGGCCGATCGGGAGTTTAAGGAAATCTACCGCTGCTATCAACAGAAGTTGAAGGAGTGCAACGCGCTCGATTTCGACGATCTTCTTTATCTGACGGTAAAACTCTTGCAGGAGCACGAAGAGGTGCGTCGCGTTTATCAAAAACGATGGACGTTTGTTCTAATCGATGAATACCAAGACACGAACTGGGCGCAATACTTATTGGCAAAAACCTTGGTGGCAGAGCATCACAATATCTTCGCCGTCGGCGACCCCGATCAGTCGATCTATTCATGGCGCGGGGCGCGCTACCAAAATATCTTGAACTTCGAGGTCGATTTCCCCGGGGCAAAGGTGGTCACTCTGGATCAAAACTACCGGAGCACGAACCTGATCTTGCAAGGGGCAAATGCGTTGATCCAACACAATGGAGATCGCTACGACAAAAAACTCTGGAGCGGACTGGGGGAAGGAGCCAAGATCGGCATCTACGTCGGGCAAAACGAACGGATGGAAGCGGAATTCGTCGCCCATAAGATCCTCAAACACGCGATCGATTATCCACTGAACGAAATGGCCATTTTTTACCGGACGAACGCCCAGTCGCGCCCCTTCGAAGATGCGCTCCTCTCACGCAAAATCGCCTACCAGATCATCGGGGGCCTCTCTTTCTATCAGCGGCGCGAGATCAAGGACATTTTGTCTTATCTGAAAATGGTGATCTCCAATAGCGATCTAATCGCTTTTCTCCGGACGATTGGATTGCCAAAACGGGGTTTAGGAGCGGCTACGTTAGAAAAGCTGGTCGAAGCGGCCAGTCTCCATAGCATGCCGATCTTCACGTTCTGCGAAGAGGCGATCGACCGACCCGATCTGTTCAAACTGAGCCCCAAGCAACGAGAGGGATTGCGCGATTACGTGAGGGCGATTCATCGATTGCGCGGAGAGCGAGCGAATCTGCCTCTGCACGAACTGATCAGCGAGACGATTTCGACGACGCGCTATCTGAGCTATATCCAAGAGGACCCTGAAACCTTCCAAGATCGGAAAGAGAACCTGGATGAGTTGATCGGAAAGGCCACCGAATGGCAAGAAGAGACGCCTGAGCCGAGCCTGCCGAAATTCCTCGAGGAGCTTTCCCTGCGAACACAGACAGAAACGGAAGCCTATATTCCCTCGGTCAAGCTGATGACGCTCCACACCAGCAAAGGGTTGGAGTTCGATCTGGTCTTCCTCGTCGGCTTAGAGGAAGATCTCTTCCCTCACATCAACAGCAAAGACGATCCGAAGGCGATCGAAGAGGAGCGGCGCCTCTGCTATGTCGGCATGACGCGCGCGAAAAGGCGTCTCTACCTTTGCTCCACGACCTACCGGTTCATGTGGGGCGTCGCCCGCTTCATGCGCCCTTCCCGTTTCTTGAAAGAGATCCCGGTTCAGTATTTGGAGAATTTTTCCCCCTCCTCGCTCCACGTGGAGGAAGAGGAATCGTATGCCACTGAAGGGTTTGAGCCGGGCGATCAAGTGCTTCACAAAGACTTCGGCGTCGGAACCATTCGGAAAGCCTACCAAGGCTCTTTAGGCCTCACTTATGAGGTGCACTTCGCCGAAGCGGGGACAAATCGGACCCTCGTCGCTAAATATGCCAAATTAAAACCGTATCCTTTATAAAGAAGAAAACAGGAGATTTTTATGCTGATGTGGGCGCTCATTTTTTTCATCATCGCAATCATCGCGGGGCTTTTTGGTTTCCGGAGAGTCGAAGGGGCTGCCACTTCGATCGCAAAGGTCTTATTCTTTATCTTCTTGGTGCTGTTCGTCCTCTCGCTGATCTTCGGCTTTGTGGTCGTGGCCAACTGAGTTCCCTGCGAGATATCCGGTCGTCCAGGCGCTTTGAAAGTTGAATCCCCCTGTGACCCCATCGATATCGAGGATCTCCCCGGCGAAAAAAAGGCCGGGGCAGAGTTTGCTTTCCATCGTCTTAAAATGGACCTCTTTCAAACTGACGCCCCCGCAGGTCACAAACTCTTCTTTGTGGGTTGTCTTCCCTTCCACGCGGTAAATGTCAGCGCAAAGCTTTTGCCCGATCCGCTGCAGCTCTTTGAGCGAAAAGTCGTTCAGCCTTCTCTCATCGTTCAGGAGCGCTTTCCATAGGTTTTTAGGCAATTGGAAGGGGTTTTCAGAGAGGAGGGTTCTTTCTGGAGCCTTTTGTTTGAGCGCATAGAGCCGCTGAACGAGTTTTTCGAGGGAAATATCTGGAAGCCAGTTGATCGTCAGATCTACCTGGTAGTTCTTCTCATAGAGCTCCCTGGCTCCCCACGCGGAGAGTTTGAGGGCTGCAGGGCCGCTGAACCCAAAATGGGTGATGAGAAGGGGGCCTTTCTGCTTCAAAGAACCGATCTGGAGCTGCACCGACTCGACCGAGATCCCGCTCAGCTCTTTGAGAGGAGAGGTGGGGACATTGAAGGTGAAGAGAGAGGGGACTGGTTTTTGAATCGAATGACCCAACTCGGCGGCCCATTGATGCCCTTCGGCAGAACTGCCTGTGGCCAAAAGGAGCTTTTTAGTAAGGAATGGCCCCACCTGGAAACCCTCCTCTGTCTTAGCAAGGCTCCCAATCCGCTGTCTGAGGCAAATTTCAACGCCCAATCGTCTGGCTTCAGAGAGCAAACAGTCGATGATCGTCTCCGAAGAATCAGAGACGGGAAAGACTCTCCCATCCTCTTCGGCCTTCAGGGCCACGCCGCGTGACTCAAACCACGCGATCGTATCCCGCGGCTGAAAGCGGTGAAAAGGGCCTCGCAATTCCTGCGCGCCCCGCGGATAGTTTTGGATGAGGAGAGAGGGCTCGAAGCAAGCATGCGTCACATTGCACCGCCCGCCCCCTGAAACGCGCACTTTGGCCAGCAGCACGGCGCTCTTTTCCAACAAAGCCACTTTGGCCGTCCGATCGACGGTTTTGGCCCAGATCGCCGCAAATACCCCAGCAGCTCCGCCCCCAATTACAATTAAGTCATACATACCCAAAAGTATAGCAGAAGGGGCCTGAAGATGCCCTGTTCAAAAAATGTCTAATCCCCTAATAGGGAAAAAGAACAGCTGAAGAGGGATCTATGGAATTTTTAATGAATTTATTTCTTCTGATTGGCCGCGTGCTGATCAGCGGAGCCTTTTTATGGGGCGCCTACGAAAAAGCGACGCACTGGCACGCCACCTTGGCCTACCTAAGGGCGAAAGGTGTCCCTTATCTGAATCTCACCCTGCCAGCTCTTTTGATCATCAAGATCCTCGGAGGTCTGTTGATCCTCTTTGGATGGCATGCTCACATTGGCGCCCTTCTTCTCTTAATCGTGGCGATTCCCTCCCTATTCTGGCTCCACGCCTTCTGGAAACACTCCGGTGGAGACCCAAAAATGGAGCGAGCCATCTTTATGAAGGAACTCGCGATCATCGGGGGGCTATTCTTGATCCTGGCCCTTGGCGCCGGCCACTTCGCTATAAGCGGCTAACCGCTCGAAAGCGCGGCGCGCCTTAGCGACAGAGATGAACTTTTTCCAATGGCGATCCCGCAGCCGAAAGCCGCTGATATTGGGAATCCACGAAGCCGGTGTAACCACCACTCCTTTATGGAAACTCGGCGCCCACATATTGGCCCATCTCTTGCGCCGGGAAAACGTGAGGGTCGGCACGCCGATTGCCGAGGCTAAATGGCCTAATCCCGAATCGTTGCCGATCAAATAGCCCGACTCATACAGATAGCGAGCCAGGGCGTCGAGCGAGGGAAACAGAGGGACCTCAAAGCCAAGCCCCTCCCACCCCTCTTTAGTCCCCGGAATAAAGATCGGCGCAAAGCCCTCCTCCGTCAAGTGGGCGGCGAACT
>CAYNWC010000096.1:0-5106 GCA_964400805.1 uncultured bacterium
TGCGTTACACAAGCTTGTTCTATACAAATACTCTTCTCTTCTTCCACTGTCAAAATAACGAACGCTAAACCGAGATAGGTTTCTGAACAGTCTTGCTGTTCTCTTCTTTCTCAAGATCGTTGAAAAAGAACAAGGTATAACATACAAAACAAGCGACATTTTGTGCAATGGTTTTTAGAAAATCAGCCCTTTTTCTCTATGAGAAAAGAGCTTACAAAGGCTTCGTGACCCTGAACATCCGACTGCGCGCTTACCGTTTTAAAGTGGTAGAAGTGACGATCGGTTTGAACGAAGTGCTCATGGACCCACTTCCCCTCTGACTGATAGTGGAGGTCGCCGACCGGAGGAGCCATCGAACCCGCCTCCTGCACGGACAAGTAGAAGGTTTCGTCCTCCCCTTCTGCGACCATTTCCAAGGAGCCATCTTCTCCGTAACGGTAGACTGGATCCTTGGGGAACCGAACGCGCATTGTCTCCCCCTCCAGGTCCTTCGAAAAGAGAACCCAGATAGAGGGGTCTACTTCCAAAACTTCGGTCCCCTTGCGCGTCTTTTCGACAGGGAACCACCCGTCTCCTTCTCCGACCAAGGAAACAGTAGCCAAAACAGAACAAAATAAATATTTGAAAAATGCCATATTAATTACAATTAATTATACCAGATCTTCAATTAAAACAAAACTATATACACACATACAAGAGGGCTCTGATTTTCTCATCAATAATTTTTTTGAAGCAGAATAAATCGCCTTTTGCTAAATAGGGAGTTAGAGGATTCAAATAGGAGCAATCTCTATGTGCATATCTATGTTCTACGCCCAAATCATCGGATTGTGGCTATTTCTCGTCGCGTTAGCTATGATCGTCCACCATCCCCGTTTGAAAAAAACGGTGACGGAGACATTGAGCAACCCTTCATTAATGACCTATTCAGGGCTCATCGCTCTAGCGGTTGGTCTTCTGATCGTCATCCATCACAACATCTGGATCGCCGCTTGGCCTGTCGTGATCACGATCTTCGGCTGGGTGCTGATTATCCAAGGAATCATGAGAATTTTCTGGCCAGATACTTTTATCAAAATGATGAAAGATCTGTTGGCTGGCAATGGATATACCGTGATGACTTGGGTTTGGCTCATCGTAGGCGCTTATCTGATCTACTACGGATTCTTAAACTAATCCAATTTTTGGTATTGCCTGGATGATTCTCTCCAGGCAGTACACTTTAAAAAAATCCTTGACCATTCCACATCCCTTCTCTACATTCGTACTTGTGAATAAACCCATTTGGCTCCTTCCCATCGGCATCGAAGAACTCAACCACCGCTGTCGCAATACGCTATGCGATCAGTTAGGGATCGAATTTACTGAAGTGGGCGATGATCATTTAACTGCAACCATGCCTGTAGATCGACGAACTGTGCAGCCGATGGGCATTGTCCATGGAGGCGCAACAGCGGCTTTGGCAGAAACCGTGGCCAGCGCTGCAGCGAATTACTGCATCGATGCGTCTAAGGTCGGGGTCGGCCTCGATCTGAACATCAACCACATTCGGTCAGTAAGAGGAGGATTTGTGAAAGGAGTTGCAAAGCCTCTCCACTTGGGAAAGAGCACGCAGGTGTGGGAAATTAAGATTTATAATGAAGCCAAGCAGCTGGTCTCAGCTGCTCGGCTAACAATCGCAGTGATTGCGAAAGATTAATAACGGTTGTAACCGCCACGGTCACCGCGAGGTTCCCGGCGCTCGCCGCGATCTCCTCCACCACCCCAGTTTCCACCGCCACCACCTTCACGGCGTGGACGGAATTCGCCAGCTGGTCTCTCTCTGCGTTCGCCCATTGGACGATCGCGCTGCTCAGTGCGTGCCCAGTCGATGACGAGGGCTTTGCCTTGGAAAGGCTGTCCATTGAGCGCGTCTTTGGCTTTGCCAGCATCATCGGCTGTTGCCATGCGGACGAAAGCAAATCCACGCGATCTGCCTGAAAAACGGTCCATTACGATTTTTACTTCCTGTACTTCGCCGAAACTACCAAAGAGTTCGCGAACTTGATCTTCGCTCGCATCAAAGTTGAGGTTACCGACGTACAGTTTTTGATTTTGTTGATTCATTTAATACTCCAAAAAGATAAAAGGACCCTTAGAAGTCAGTGTGCTACGGCCAAATTTTTCAGGATGATAGTTCTGGAAAAGAGAGACCAAGACAAGATTCTGGGCTAAGTTCTAAACATCTACGACAACCCGGCCTGTGCCAGCTATGTCATTAGATACCGCTTATTCTATCGCGTCCGTCCAATGAAGTCAAAAAGCTTTTTAGAAGATCTTAAGTCGTTGATAATCAATAAATCAAAGAATTCCTCTTGCGTTTTGAGGGGCTGGGATATACCATTTTCCAGCGAAGGATACTGGAACTATGTATTATTCGAAATGCAACCTAGGTTATGTGCTGCGAGCGGAGATTGGGGAAGAGATCCAAGAGGCTTTGCGCCAATTTGCCCAAGCGGTTCAGCTCAAGGGAGGGTTCTATTCCGGGATCGGCGCCCTTACGCAGGTAGAACTCGCCTTTTTCTGCACGGAGCAAAAGTCATACGACCGCCGCTTTTTCGAGGATGAATATGAACTGGTGAGCCTGGTTGGCAATCTCAGCGCCCACGACGAAGTGATCATCCCTCATACCCACGTCGCACTGGGAGATCGGAATTTTCAGACCTATTCGGGTCATCTCGTCAGAGGCGTTGTCTCTGTAACCGTTGAAATCCTCGTCACAACGATCGACATCCCCCTCTCCCGCAAAGAAGATCCCATTCTCAAATACAACGGTCTCATCTCTCCGCGCCGCATTCACCTAAAAGTCGACGTTTGATACAGTCGTATTTATGACAGACAAATGGGAAGAGCTTGCCGCTCGGATGCTCCGTTTGGGCATTCAGGAAGGCGACCTGATCGAAAAATTCATTTTAGGCTCCGGCAGCGGCGGGCAGAAGATCAATAAAACCTCTTCCTGCGTCTATCTCAAGCACGTTCCGACAGGTCTAGAGGTGAAATGCCAGAGCACCCGCTCGCGCGAACTCAACCGCATCTACGCCCGGCGCGAGCTGTGCGAACGGCTGGAGGAGCGTCTCTTCAAAGAAAAAAGCGCTCGCCAGCAAGCCATAGAGAAGATCCGCCGCCAGAAGCGGCGCCGCTCCCGACGCGCCCAGGAAAAGGTGCTCGCCAATAAAAAAATTCACTCGACAAAGAAAGAACTTCGACGTCCTCCTTCTGAATAACTCTCCTTTCCGCTATACTTTCTGGCATGCAATACACAGTCCCCTCTCCCATGACCGTTCTCGAGGCGCTGCGCCAGCTCTACCCCGATAGTTCGCGCCGCACGCTGCAGACTTGGTTGAAAAATAGGCGTTTCCGCCTGGATGGAAAGCCCCTTCAAAAAGAAAATGCGCCTCTCGCACAGGGACAGGTCATCGAGGTCCAAGAGACCTTTAAAGCCCCTAAAGTCCCCGGTCTCACGATCCTCTATGAAGACCGCTATTTCATCGTCATCGAAAAACCGACGGGGCTTTTGAGCGTTCCCCTCGATGAAGAACACTCGAAACGGCATGCCTTGGGTCTCTTGCGCCAATATGGCGAAACGGATCAGGTCTTCGCCGTGCACCGGATCGATCGAGAAACATCGGGCATCCTTCTCTTTGCCCGGGGCAAAGAATCGGAGCGGCGCTTCGATATTCTCTTCGAAAAACATGACATTCTCCGCGAGTATTTCGCAATTGTAGAGGGGCGTGTGAAAGAGGATCAAGGGACCTGGGAGAGCCGCCTGCTCGAGCTCCCCTCGTACACCGTCATCGACTCCCCGGAAGGAAAAGACGCGATCACCCACTATTCGGTGATCCGCCGTTCGGCGAAATATACCTATCTCAAGCTCCAGCTAGAAACGGGGCGCAAGCATCAGATCCGCGTCCACTGCCAAATGGCGGGCCATCCGGTCCTTGGCGACATGCGCTACGGCTCTGTAGAAAATCCTTTAAAACGCCTTTGCTTGCACGCCTGCACTCTCGGGTTCATCCACCCCTTCACCAACAAAGAAGTGCGCTTCACCTCCCCTCTGCCCGGCATCTTCCAAGCCCTCGGCGCAAAGTAGGGTTTTGTGCTATAATTATAGCATGGCAGCGGTTACCGAAAAAATTTACTTACCCGAGGTTGAGGTTCAGAAAACCCCTCCTCCAGCCCAGGAAGAGGGATTGGCCTCTTCTCCTCTCCGCTATATCGCCGTTGCTGCTGTCATCGCGGCGCTTGGAATCGTTCTTTTCCCCGTTTGCTTTCCCGTTTCGATCGCTCTTTGGTCTCTCGCAGCGTGGCTCCTCTGGTCCGGTGTGATGATTGTAGCCAATCGAGCCGCCCAAAACTCATGCCTCGAAGGGGTCATCGCCAAGATCCACGCGATGACAATGGAGGTCAATTCGGGCTTCGCTACCGTCTGCCTCTTCCCGCTGACTCCGTTTGATCATTATCACCAACCGGTAGGCCCCTCTACGGGACGCCCCATTTTGATGGTCAACGGCTACTTGAGCTTTGGATCGACGTGGCACTATCAGAGAAAAAGGCTTGCCGAAGCGGGTTTTGGCCCGATTTACACGATGAATGTGGGAAGCGGCAGATCGATCACAACCTACGCCAAATACATCGAAGACAAAGCGAAGATGATTCAGAAAGAGACGGGACGCAACGACTTAGATGTAGTGAGTCACTCCAAAGGAGGACTCGTCAGCTCCTACTTTGCCGCCCATTTAGCCGAAGGAGCGGGGACCCAAGTCAAGAACGTGGTCACCATCGGCTCTCCCTTGGCAGGCACTCGGGTCGCCTATTTAGGCCTCGGCTATGATGCCGCGGAGATGCGATCGGGCGCCGGCTTCCATAAAGAGTTGCGCGAACGGTGGGAAAACCATCCGCACACGCGCTTCCTTCATATTGGATCGGAGGCCGATGAGATCGTTCCGATCTCTTCCGCATTGCCTGGCATCCATCCCGAGCGGGAACTCCGCTTGAAAGACATGGGACACCTAGGGCTCCTCTTCTCTTCGCGCGTCACCGATCAAATCGCTACATGGTTAAAGGGGT
>CAYNWC010000097.1:0-5054 GCA_964400805.1 uncultured bacterium
AAAAGGGATTGGGATCCGGGGAAATCGAGAACTATCTGATGGACTAACTGTCGGATGGCGACTTCGGAGACCCCCATCTTATTGACGCGATTGTAGAGTTCATTGATCCCCTGCTTGATGTCCGCATCTTCTTTGACGGCTTGGTTGTTCGTGTCGCGCAGCTCGATTTGAACCGTTTTGCCTCCGGAGAGATCGAGGCCCCAACGGATCACTTTCCGTTCATCGCCGCGAATGAGTTTCTTCCAGGAGAGAAGGAGATTGCTGAGAAAGGAGTTGCGCGTGGGCTTGGGAACTTCGAAACGAGCTCCGGACTGGATGCTGACTTGGGCGGCGTTGTATTCATCTTTCCACTTGACGAGGTCTTCATGGATCGCCGTATCGATCCGATTGGCTGCGATGAGGCGCTGTTCCAGATTGGAGAGTTCGAGCGTTGCGTACTTTTGCGTTCCTTTGATTTGGAAATCTTCGCGGGTCGCAGCGAGGAGAGAGGGATAAAAATCAGGCGAATCAAAGACCCATTCATTGGCGGGAGTGCGGTAGAGGCGGAATCCCTTTTGTTGCAGAAGCGTGGCGAGGTGGCGGAAATCGTTCAAAAATGTTTGCGCGAGTTCCGAATCGGGAAATTGTTGGTAATTTTGGAGGATCTGATCGAGTCCCTTGGCGAGGATAAAGAACGAGCGATTCGTCTCTTCGGGAGTATGGATGAGGAGGCTCAATGCTTTTTGTTCGGGGGCTAGATTTGCGTAGGTGGCGGAATCGGCGATGGCGAGGTTTTGCAGATCGGGATGTTTCGGGTGCCACTGGGTTTGGAGCGCTGTGCGGATCCGCTCGGCCTGGAGCTGGGCCATTGCCTCAAGGTTGAAGGTGAGAAAGCCAGAAGCGTCGGAAAGAGTGTGCAGGGGGATCGTGTAGTCGCGATCGTTTGGCGAGAGGGTTTCTCCAGTGGAACGGGTCACCTTAGCGACTTCATTGATGAGGGGTTGTTGCAATGGGTCGGCGCCGGCGTGCAATTTTAAGGCGATCCGTTGGTTGGCCCAATCAATGGAAATTTCGGAAAAGAGCGGATTGCGCGCACCGATGAGGAAGGTAGAGGTCTGCGTCAGGGCCGTTTTGATCGACTCCAAAGGCTCTTGTTCGGCTAGTACAGAGGCGATTTGAGCGGCTCGATCGACGATCAGCTCTCGGTAGAGAGGGGATCCCTTTGGAGCGAAAGAGAAGGCGCTCTGAGAGAGGGAAAGGGGAATCTTCCGCTGGACGATCACTTCTCTAGAATTTTCTTCCTGGGGGGCTAAGCTCAGCTGGCTAGGGACAAATGGAACGAGGGCGCCTGCGCGGGGCAGAAAACGGCGGAATTTAGCGGCATCGTCCGACTTCGCAAAATGGACAATGAGGTTAGGCCCCTCAGAGACGATCGAAGAGGGTTTGACTTGAATCAAATCGGAAAAGGAACCGATCCACTCTTTGGCCTCTGTTTCGAGGGCGTTGACGCGTTGCGCGATCGAAACGGCGATCTCTTTGGCCTGCGCTTCCTGAATGGGGCTTTTGAGCGGTTTGAGGTAGTAGAAAACGGTCGGAAGGATATTGTGAATCGTCAAGGCGATCACAGCCAAAATCAAAATAAATTGCCACTTTTTCTGCTTTTCCATGCAAACCCACTTCTATGAAATGAGAAAACATACAAGAAAGGGGGGGATGTTGTCTAGTCTCAAGTCGCATTGCGAAGATTTGAGGGTTCGGCTATGATTGCTCAAATTAAAAGGATCCTATGTCCAAAAAGACAAGCTCCATCGCGGTCATCGGCATGCAATGGGGCGACGAGGGGAAAGGAAAGGTGATCGATCTCCTTTCGGAAAAAGCCCACCACATCGCCCGGGCCCAGGGAGGCAATAACGCCGGTCACACGATCGTGGCAAAAGGCAAAGAATTCCGCTTCCATTTAATCCCCTCCGGGATCCTATACCCCCATACCAAATGCTATATCGGCGGCGGAACGGTCCTCGATCCCCCCTCCTTACTGGCGGAAATCGAGGAGCTCAAAACGCAAGGAATTTCTTATGTAAAGCGGCTTTACATTTCGTTTTACGCCCATATCGTCTTCCCCTATCACCGCCTGATCGACCAGCTTTCAGAAAAGCAAAAAGGGGGAGCGGCGGTCGGAACGACGGGAAAGGGCATTGGCCCTTGCTATATGGATAAGGTGGGGCGTTGCGGGATCCGCTTGGCCGATCTGTTGGACCCTGAAGCATTCCGCTCTCGATTACAGGCTACTCTCGCTTTGAAAAACCGGGAGCTTACGCAATTTTACGGGCACGCTCCGTTAGAATGGGAGCCGATTTATCACGAGTATGTGGGTTACGCCGAGAAGCTGGCCCCTTTGGCCGCTCCTGTGGAAGAACTTCTTTATGAGGCGCGTCAAAAAGGAGACACCCTCCTCTTTGAAGGGGCGCAGGGAGCTTTGCTCGATATCACGTATGGGACCTACCCTTATGTGACCTCCTCGTGCACGTTGACGGGGGGAATCTGCGCGGGGTTGGGGATGGGGCCTACAAAGATCGATCGGGCGGTTGGGGTCACTAAGGCCTATACGACGCGGGTGGGCAATGGCCCTCTTCCCACCGAATTGAAGGAGGAGGAATTGGCCCGATTTCCCAATCATGGCGTGGCCCGTGAAGTAGGAACCACGACGGGGCGCAAGCGACGGATGGGCTGGTTCGACGCTTTTTTGCTGCGCCATACGATTTGCCTGAATGGGGTTGATTCCTTGGCTTTGACGAAGCTCGATATCTTGGATGATCTCGATACAATCCAGATTTGCACCGGCTATAAACACTGTAAGACGTTTCCGGCGACTGCCGAGGCGTTGAGTCGCGCGGTTCCGATCTACGAGACCCATCCCGGCTGGAAAGAATCGACCCGCGATGTGCGTGTCTATGACGATCTGCCCCGCCTCGCTAAGGCTTATGTGCGCCGGATCGAAGAGCTTTGCGAGCTGCCCATTTCGTTGATCTCGGTAGGTCCTGAAAGAGAAAAGACCTTGTGGTTGGACCCTTTGTTGAATGAGTGATAAAATGACCGCCCATACACTAGAAAATCTCGAGTCCAAGACATTTTATTCGCCCGAAGAGCTCTCTCGCATCGATCTGCTGAAAATACCGAAACACATTGCGATCATCATGGATGGGAATCGGCGCTGGGCCAAACAACGGGGCCTCCCTTCGATGATGGGCCACTGGGAAGGAGCTGAAGTTTTGACGGAGGCGCTCCGCGCAGCGGCTGAGCTCGGCGTTAAAACGCTCACTGTCTACGCCTTTTCTACGGAAAATTGGAACAGGCCAGAGAGTGAGGTTGAAGATTTAATGAATATTTTTGAGCTTTATCTCATGCGGAAAAAAGAACAAATGTTGCGCGACGGAGTGCGTCTCAATGCGATTGGCGATTTGTCTCGCCTGCCCGAGCGGGTATTCAATGCGTTTTGCCTGACTAAAAAAGAGACAGAGCATTGCGATCGGATCAATCTCGTGCTCGCTCTCAATTATGGAGGGCGCGATGAGATCCGCCGCGCCGTGGTGAAAATGCTTGAAGAAAAATTGACGCCCGATCAAATTACGGAGGAGTCGATCTCCAAGCATCTTGATACGAGTCCCTTTGGAGATCCCGACTTGTTGATCCGCACCAGTGGAGAAATGCGCGTTAGCAATTTTCTTTTATGGCAGATCTCCTATGCGGAGATTTTCAGTACAGAAGTGTTATGGCCGAACTTTTCCCCTAAAGAACTCTTTGAAGCGGTGCTCGCTTTTCAAAAGAGAAATCGGCGTTTGGGAGGGTAGATGAAAGATCTTTATCGCAGAATCATCGTTTCGAGCATTGCGATTGCAGTCGTTGTTTGTCTGCTTCTTTTTGCCTTCCACCCCGTATTTCAATACGTCGTCGTCGCATGTGTGGCTCTCCTCCCGATGATCGCGATCTGGGAATACGAGCAGTTTGCGAAAGCGAAAGGAGGGCGGATGATTTTACCGGCCCTCATTCTCTTGACGCTTTTGGAAACGCTTTCTTTCTTCTTCGCCGCAAAAATGCCTCTCCTTGAGAGCGCCCCTGTCATTGTTTTCTTCGTCGCCTTCCTCATCCTTTTCGCTCTTCACTTTGAGGAAAAAGAGGGGGCGATCGTCGATCTCGCAGTCTCCTCGTTCGGCTTGCTCTATATCGCGGTTCCCATGGGGATGGTTTTGGGAATCCTCTACATGCCCGAAGTCGATGGTCGCTGGTGGATCGCCTACTTGCTCGTAGTGACGAAGATCACCGATATCGGCGCCTACTTTGCAGGCAGTCTTTGGGGACGACGGAAACTAGCGCCCAACATCAGCCCCAAAAAGACGATCGAAGGGGCGATTTTTGGCCTTGTTTGCGCCTTGCTAGCCAGTTTTTTATTCCACTTGGGAAGCGGTTACGCGGGCTCTTTTCATCTGGGGCGTTGGGAGTGGATCTTTCTCGGCCTCGTATTTGGCGTCGTCGGGCAGTTTGGCGATCTTTCAGAGTCTCTTTTAAAGCGGGATGCCAATAAGAAAGACAGCAACTCTCTCCCTGGTCTCGGCGGCATTCTCGATGCGATCGACTCGATCCTGTTCAATGCGATGATCCTCTATATTTATCTCCATTTCATAAAATTATGATTATTACTATCGATGGCCCTTCAGGCACTGGAAAATCAACCGTCGCAAAAGGAGTCGCTAAGCGGCTGGGATTCACCTTTTTCGACACGGGGGCGATGTATCGTTCCCTCGCTTGGCTCGTCTTGCAAAAGGGGATCAATCCGGCTGAGCAAGAGAGCGTCGAGGCGATCCTTTCTGAATTTGCCTATGAGATCCAAACTGGATTAGACGGGGAACGGCACTATTGGGTCAATGGGACCGACGTGACCGAATCGATCCGCTCCCAACCCATTTCGATGATCTCTTCTCAAATCGCCGTCTATCCCGTTGTGCGCGCGGCAATGGTCCAAATTCAAAGGCAATTCGGCGCTACCGTCGACGCTGTTTTCGAAGGGCGCGACATGTGAA
>CAYNWC010000098.1:0-5035 GCA_964400805.1 uncultured bacterium
TTGTATTTGTTGGCGATGGCCAAATCATTTGTTGAAAGCGGTTTGCATAAAAATGTTTTGATCGTGGCCGCAGAGAAATTATCCTCGATTACCGACTATACCGATCGCTCCACGTGCGTTCTATTTGGCGATGGAGCGGCTGCCTGTGTGATTTCGAGTCAGGGAAAAGGGCTGGTCATCGAAAGTGTGCGGCTCGGAGCAGATGGAGATTTGGCCGATTTGATCATCCTGCCGGCCGGCGGATGCCGTCAGCCCGCTTCAGCTGAGAGTTTAGCCAATGGCCAACACTATATTAAGATGGCGGGCAACGAGGTGTTTAAGCACGCGGTGCGACGGATGGAAGGGGCTTGCAAGGATTGTTTGGACGCATTGGGTTTGACCGAAAAAGAGATCAGCTGGCTGATCCCCCATCAGGCGAATATGCGGATCATCGATGCAATGGCGAAGCGGTTCGAGCATTTGCCGCCGGAACGGATCTTCAAGACGGTGCAAAAATATGGGAACACGTCTGCCTCTTCGGTGGGTATTGCCCTCGATGAATTGTTGAAGCATGCTCCTTTGAAAACGGGAGAACAGATTCTATTGACGGCTTTCGGCGCGGGGCTGACGTGGGGCGCTAGCGTATTGAGGGCTGAATGAAAACCGCATTGATTTTTCCAGGCCAAGGCGCGCAGTATGCCGGAATGGGCAAGGATTTCTTCGATTCATTCCTGATCGCGCGCGAGACATTCCAAGAGGCCGATGATTTACTGAATGAAAAACTATCGCAGATCGTATTTGAAGGGCCTGAGGAGGTTCTGACGGAAACGCGCTATAGCCAGATGGCGATCTTCGTGACGAGTATGGCCATTTTGCGCACGCTGCGGCAGCAGATTCCGGGCGTGATACCGTGGGTCTGCGCAGGCTTTAGCTTGGGCGAGTATACGGCTCTTTGCGCATCGGGTCGTTTGAGTTTTCGAGAGACGCTCTTTTTAGTGAGAGAACGGGCGCGCTTGATGAATGAGGCGTGTCTGAGGATGCCGGGCACCATGGCTGCTGTTTTGGGCTTGAGCGCAGACGATGTGGCAGGGGCCGTGAAAGGGCTGAAAGGCGTTTGGGTTGCGAATTTCAATGCGCCGGGCCAGACAGTCATCTCGGGAACGAAAGAGGGGATTGAGCGAGCAACCTTTGTTTTGAAAGAGCGGGGAGCGAAGCGGGTTTTGCCGCTGACGGTTCACGGCGCTTTTCACAGTGGATTGATGCAATCGGCGCAAGAAGGACTGACTCCTTTTATCGAGGGAGTGCGCTTTGAAGAGAGCGAAGTGGCTTTTGTCATGAATGTGACGGGGGCGTTCGCACAGAACGACGCGGAGATCCGGGACAATTTGATTCGACAAGTGACGCAATCGGTTCGCTGGGAGCAAGGGATTGAGGCGATGAAAGCGGCCGGTGTGGAGATGTTCCTCGAAATCGGCTGCGGCAAAACGCTCACTGGACTCAATCGGAAGATGGGGATCTCGGCAGCCCTTTCGATGGATCGCATCGCCGATTTAGAACAAGAGGCTATGCATGCAATTACTTAAGGGAAAAGTCGCTCTGATCACGGGCGGAACCGCGGGCATTGGCAAGGCGATCGCCTGCCTTTATGCCGAGCATGGGGCCGATGTGGTGATCTGGGGGACGAATGCAGAGAGAGCGGAGCAGGCGGTCAAGGAGATTGAAGCGTGCAAAGCGGATCCACAACAGAGAGTCGCTGTGTTCCTCGTCGATGTGTCTCAATCCAAGGAAGTGGATGAGACAGTCGAAAAGATCTTAAAAGACTGGAGCAAAGTCGACATCCTCGTCAACAATGCCGGTATTACCCGCGATAATTTATTGATGAAGATGAGCGAGGCCGATTGGGACCTCGTCATGGACGTCAATCTGAAATCGGTCTACAATACGTGCCGCGCATTGGCGCGCCCAATGATCAAGGCGCGATCAGGCACGATCATCAATATCACTTCTGTCATTGGATTGACCGGGAATGCCGGACAAGCCAACTATGCCGCTTCCAAATCGGGGACGATCGGCTTTACGAAATCGATCGCGAAAGAATGGGCCAGCCGAGGAATTCGGTCTAATTGCATAGCGCCTGGATACATTCTCACGCAGATGACAGAACAGTTACCCGCTCCGGTTAAAGAGGGGATCCTTGCGAAGATTCCTCTGGGGCGGATCGGTCAGGGGCGCGATATCGCCCACGCCGCTTTATTTTTAGCCAGCGACCACGCCAGTTATATCACAGGCCAAGTCCTTACGGTCGATGGCGGAATGGTTATGTAAACTAGAAGAGAAAACAGAAAAGGAACGTATGACAATACAAAAAGAAGTGATTGACATCATCGTCGAGCAGTTGGGTGTTGATGTCGCTGATGTGACGTTAGGAAAGTCCTTCGTCGAAGATCTCAATGCCGATTCTTTGGATCTCACCGAGCTCATCATGACGTTTGAGGAGCGCTTTGGTTTTGAAATCTCCGAAGAAGATGCGGAGAAGCTCAAGACAGTCGGCGACGTGGTCGACTACATCGAAAAGCGAAAAGTCAACGCTTAAATTTCAGATTAGAATTGGGCACGGGAACGTGCCCGGTTTGCAAATATCCTCTAATCCTTCCTAGGAGGACAGGCAGCAATTGTAATATTCCTGGCGCTAGGGAGAAGTGCGCCGTCTCTGACGATCGGCTGAATGTGCTGATGGTCATTTTTTTCAATCCACAAGTCATAGTTCTGCTGTAAATTGAGCCAAAATTGTGGAGTCGTATCAAACGCCTCAGCCAAGGTAAGGGCGATCGCAGGAGTCACGCTTGCTTGACCTGTTCTGATTTTAAACAGGGTATTCCGAGCAATGGATAAACGCTCAGCGAGCTTTTGTAAATTCAAGTTGAGGGGAATGATATAATGCTCCTCAAGAATTTCTCCAGGATGAGTGGGTTTTCTTCTTTTCGCCATAAACTCCCTCTAATGATAATCCACTAGGTCAACATCGCTTGCATCGCCGTTGGAGAAACGGAAGATGATCGTCCAATTCCCATTCACGTGCACTGAATAAAAACCTTTTCGATCTCCTTTTAGTTCGTGAAAATCAGATCCGGGAAAATTCATATCCTTGGGTTCCACAGCAGCATCTAAACGGTCTAAAATGAGTTCAATCTTTCTTGCATGTCCTGGTTGAATACCGGCCTTGCTTCCGTTCTCAAACAGCCTCTTGAGCCCCTTATGCTTAAAGGTCTTTATTGGCACAATAATTCTCTCAAAGAATATAGTGTAATCTATTGGGTTACATTAAGGCAAGGAATGTCTGGTTGACTGTTTAGAATTGGGCACGGGAACGTGCCCGGTTTGTCTAGTCCAATCGGGTGAAGCCCACTGCTCCGCGAGAAAAAGGTTCATTCAAGAACCTTTTTCTCGATTCCGCAGCCCCACTGTATGTAACTTATACTGTTCTCATTGATGGCAGTTGGTGGGTGTAAAGGGGAAAAATTCTAATGTGAATAGGAGCAATACCTACAAAAATAGTGCCAAGCAACAATAGAGCTACGGAGATTGGGGCAGCGGGGGTTTCACCCGACTGCCTTCGGAAACGTTCCTGTGCTCGATTTCTATTTTAAGGATTTAGGATCTGGAAGCAGAGGAGATGGATGTCTTCCTCGAGGTCTTTGCGCTTGGTCGCAAAGGTGAGCTCTTTGTGGAGCATGGCCGTGGTCGTTTCTAGGCCGTCAGAGGCAAAGACTTTTAATACTTTGGAGAGGAGTTCCACGATCTGTTTCTCCCCTTTGAGGAAACGGAGAAGCCCCTGGTTGAAGAGAAAGAGGTAGTCTCCGGAGTCGACGTGTAGGACGCCTTGCGAGGGCTCTAGATAGCGCTTGTTGTCGAGGGACCAGAAGAGGGGCGTGTGGGGGCCTTTGAGCTGGACGGTCGAGGCAGCGCGGTCGAGAAGGAGGGCGGTTTGAACAACGCCTTCTTTCGCGAGTTTGTATTGCGTGAGTAGCTGATACATCCCTTCAAAACCCTCTTCTTCGGCCTCCGCCATGTGGATTTGGAAGAGGTCGGGTCGGTCGGTTTTGGGGAAGTCGAGAAGGAGGCCGCGGGGACTTTCAGAAAAGAGGGTGATCGACTTGACGGCAACGGCATCGGAGCGGCAATCGTCGATATTTTTCTGGAGCATCATGTGCTGTAAGAGCATCGCGCACTCATATTCGCCATACATCCGCTCGCGGAGGAGGGAGTTCTCTTTGAGGCGATTGATGTTTTCATGAAGGCATTCACTCATGGTGTTGAGCGTGTTGGCAAGCTCGGCGATCTCTCGGGGTCCTTTGACTTGGATCGATTCCCCATATTGGCCGGCGGCGATGGCGAGCGCGGAGTTATTGAGCTTTTGGACGGGGCGGGAGATCTTGTCGGCGATGAGAAAGAGGGTGACGACGAGGGTGGAGATGGTAAAGCCAGCACAGAGGAGAATGAGGAAGAGCGACTCTTGGAACTTCGTGTCGATGAGATAGGCGAGGATGGTCGAGACAAGGGCGATGCTGAAGAGGAGCGTGGGGAGGAGGAAGAGGAGGAGTTGAGTGCGGATTTTCATCTGTGCCTACAGGCGAGTTGTTGGGAATAGGATTGAAGGAGGGTGACGGCGACAGAGGGGCACTCGGAGATGATCGAGAGGAGGTGGCTGCGCGAGAGGGTGAGGAAGAGGGTGTCGGTTTTGCAGAGGGCGGCATAGCCGCGGGGTTGCTCGTTGAAGAGCGACTCGTCGCCAAAGTAGTCGCCGGGATGGAGCTCCGCAAGGGGGCGCCGATTCTCATCGAAAAGTTGGACGGTTCCCTCGGCAACTAGGTAGATCCGGTTGGCCACTTGACCGGGAGTGAAGACTTTTTCTCCTTGATCGTAGTCGTCCTCGTGCAACTTTTCGGCAATCGCGAGAAGGATCTCGAGATCCAGCTCGCTAAAGAGGCGCATTTTTTTCAAAAAGAAGGCTTTTTCAATAAGACTTTTCATCTAGCAGCTCATAGGCAAATTGGTG
>CAYNWC010000099.1:0-5031 GCA_964400805.1 uncultured bacterium
TAGAAATGCGCAAACAGGCAGATAAATGGCGCGATGAGGCTATTAAGGCGGTTGATGCATTTATTCGCTCAAAGTTTCATCAGGGGTGGTTCAAAAGATTGGATGAGAAGATGAAACCGGCGATAAAGGCGTTTTTAGACGCCCCCTACTTCCGTTACCTCCATCCAGGTAAGCCAGGGATTGAGGAGTGGATTGAAGAGAACATCCAAGGTGTTTACGAGGTGGCCAAAAAGTGTGGATTAAAAGATCGAGCGCCTATTGAGATGACAAAAAAAGTAGGCGTTGAGGCTGGCAAGTAGCGCGAGGGCGGCGATGAAGAAGATGGCGGCTTGGTAGTTGCCCGTCGATTGGGTGATCCAGCCGGTGAGGGTGGGAGAGATGAATCCCGCGAAGGCAAAACAGCTGGTCGAGATCCCTTGCGCTGTGGCCATATTTTCGGGAAAGAGATCGGCGTTGAGAGTGTAGATTGCCGGATTGATGAGGAAGGTAAAGCCGAGTCCGAGGGACATGAGAGTGAGGCTAAGGGTGAGGTGGGAGGAAAAGGCGAGGAGGCCGAAGGAAAGAGAGGCGGCGAGAAGGCCGAGGCAGAGAACGGAGACGCGCGATTGGCGGATGGAGCCCGTTTTTTTCCAGAGGGCGTCGATGATCCAGCCCCCTGCGAGCTGGAATAGGGTGGCGCAAAGCCAGGGAAACATGACGAGAAAGCCGGTGTCGCGGATCGGGATCTGGTAGGTCTGTTCGATATAGCCGGGCAACCAGATGATGACAAAGAAGACGATGCAGCCAAAGGTGAAGAAACTGAAGGCGTTAGCTCGAAAACCCGGGTGGGTGAGGAGCGCTTTCCATGGGGTTGAGGGGGAACGGGGCGTAGCGTAGGGGGGCGCGATTTGGTTGCGGAAGAAGCCGAACCAAAAGAAGGCCCAGAGGATACCGAGGGAGCCGACGACAGCGAACATGCCGCGCCAGCCGGTGAGTGTGAGCAAAGAGGTGAGGAAGGGAGCGCCGATGAGCGAGGCTATGGGCACGCCGAGAAGGGAGAAGGAAAGGGCTCGGGCTCTCCATTTGGGAGGGAGCCAATCGGCGATAGTTCTCAAGAGGGCCGGTGAGTTAAATCCTTCGGCGACACCGAGGAGAGCTAGAAGAAGAGGAAGCGCCCAAAATGTGGTGGCTGTGCCGAGGAGCATGGTGATGATCGACCAGGCAATCGCGCTGAGACCCCAGACGGCGACAGAGCCCCATCGATCGACGATGAGGCCGGAGAAAAAGTTCATGATCATGTATCCAATGCCAAAGAACCCGGCGACCGTGCCGAATTGCGCATTGTTCAAGTGTAGATCGCGCTCGATGGGAAGAATCGTATAGGAAAAAGCGGTCCGATCGAAATAGTTGATGATCGTGATGAGCGCGATGAGAAAAATCAGCGCAAAAGGATGCTTCAACCTACTCTCCTAGCAAGGCTTGCATCTCTTCTTGTAGGCGCTCTTTCAAGGCTTTAGTGGCTAAAAGGCCCTGTTCATTGAAGGCCTCGTAAGCCGCGGGCACAGCGACCTGTTTTGCGATCACTTCGCCTCCGATTTCTTCGATGAGCGCGCGTAAATGGCCGAGCGCGCGAGCCCCTCCCAGTCGTCCTGGCGAAGCGCTCATAATGGCGAATTTTTTGCCCTTGAAGGCGCTGCGAGACGCGCCTGAATCCTCCGAGCGAGAGGCCCAGTCGAGGGCGTTTTTCAACACGGCGGGCAGAGACCCGTTGTATTCCGGAGAGGCGATCACCACCGCATCGCTGGCGATCATCAGATCGCGCAATCGCGTCGCATTCCGCGGCATCCCTTTGCTCTCCAGATCGGCATCATAAAAGGGCATTGAAAAGTCCCTCAGGTCGATCGTTGTGACTTTAGCGCCCAGTTGTCGCGCGATTCCCGCCGCTTCAGTAGCCAGCTTTTTATTGTAGGAACCTTCGCGGGAGCTCCCGGCGAAAATCAAAACGTTCATTTGAGCAAGAAGGGGAAAAGCACAGGTTAAGCAGAGGAGGATCTTTTTCACACAAACTCCAATTGATGATGGGTGTCGGGACGGTATGTCTTGGCCATCTCTTGAATGGCGTTTTCTAAGCCGGTATAGCGCTTTTGCACTTGGTTATTATTGACAGCCAATGCGATCGCTTTCACAGAACCTACAAGATAAACGTGTCTCTTGCCTCTCGTGACGGCCGTATAGAGCAAATTGCGGTGGAGTAACTTGAAGTGGCTCGTATGAATGGGAATGACGACACAGGGACATTCACTGCCTTGGTATTTGTGTACGGAAGTCGCGTAAGCCAAAATCAATTCGTCTAACTCCGAAAATGTATATTCGATCTCTTTTTCGTCAAAGCGGACCAACAACCCCTCGCCTGAGATAGCGGCGATTCGCCCAATATCGCCGTTGTAGACATTTTTATCGTAGTTGTTTTTCAATTGCATCACCTTATCGGCAACATGAAAGCGTCTTCCCCCTCGATAAATCGGTTTATCGCTTGGATTGAGCAGCGTTTGCAATGCTTCGTTGAGCATTTCGGCGCCGATTACGCCCCGTTTCATCGGGCATAGCACCTGGATCTCATCCAGCGGGTGATAGTTCCATCGGCGCGGGATTTCTACCGACACCAATTGTTGGATGATCTGGCTGATCGACTCGGGCTCGTCCGCTTCGATGAAATGGAAGTCGCTGTGCTCTTGTGTCGACAGATGGGGGAACTCCCCCTGATTGATCCGGTGGGCGTTCGTGATGATCTTCGACCCTTTTGCCTGGCGGAAGATCTCTGTCAACCGCGTCACGCCCATTTTCCCCGAGCTGATCAGATCGCGGAGTACCGTTCCTGCCCCCACGCTCGGCAGCTGATCGATATCTCCCACAAACAGCACCCTTGCCCTTGCCGGGATCGCTCTGAGCAAATGGAACAGCAGCTGCGTATCGATCATGCTCGCTTCATCGACGATCAGCAAATCGCAGTCCAGTGGATTGTCTCTGCCTCGTTTAAAGCCTCCCGAGGCGAAATCCATCTCCAGCAGCACATGGATCGTAAAAGCCAACTTATGCGTAATCTGCGTCAATCGTTTTGCGGCCCTTCCCGTCGGGGCGGCCAGCAGAATTTTATCGGTTAGCTTGCTCGTGATTCCCAAGATCGCATTCGTGATCGTGCTCTTTCCTGTTCCGGGTCCTCCCGTGATGATATGTACTTTATCGGTCAGAGCCTGGATCACCGCCTGCCTTTGTTGCTCGGCGAATTGGATCGACAGCTGTCCCTGGACCCAGTCGGCTGCCTTTTCCGCATCGATCGGCCGGATCGCCTGTTTTCCATGGATTAGCCTTAGCAGATCGCGCGCGCTGCCCTGTTCATAGGCGAAGTAGGGTTTCAGCCAAACCAGCCCCTCCTGTTCCACCAATTGCGTATTGACTAGCTTTTGCACCGCCTCCTCGATCAGCTGCGCCTCTACCTCCAGCATTTTGGCTGCGATCGGCACCAGATCGACCCGTGGATAGCAGGTATTTCCCTCATTGGCCAGCTCCCAAAGGACAAACTCGATCCCTGCCGCCAGCCGCTCTGGCGACTGCAAGGTGAACCCCAGCTTCGAGGCAATCGTATCCGCCATTTTAAAGCCCACCCCGAAGACCTCTTTCGCCAGTTGGTAGGGGTTTTCCTTTACCTTCGCAATGCTCTCTTCCCCGTACTGCTTATAAATTTTTTGAGCGTAGCCTGGGCTGGCTCCGTGGGCCCGCAAGAAGATCATCACATCGCGGATCGAGCGCTGTTCATTCCAGCACTCCTTCAGCTGGCGGATCTTCTTCTTGCCCAACCCATCGATTTCCCTCAGGCGGTGGGGTTCTTTGTCGATCACTTCCAGCGTATCGGAGCCAAAATGATCGACGATCTTCTTTGCGTAGACCGGGCCGATCCCCTTGACCAAACCCGACTCTAAATATTTTTGGATTCCCAACAGATCTGAAGGGGCTTCGACCGTGAACTCGCTCACCTCGAATTGCCGGCCATGAGTCGCGTGGGTTTTCCACACCCCTTGGCAGACCACATTTTCGCCTGCCTGCAAGCTCGGCAAGCTGCCAACGATGATCGTCAGTTCTTTTTTCTTGGGCTCTTTCAGACGGGCGACGGTGAAGCCGTTTTCCGGATTGGAGAAGACGATCGCGTCGACATACCCACTTAGGGATTCATTCATGGAAAAACTTTAACAGCTCCCCGCTTGCCACTCAAGGAGAAATTCGGTTGCAAATAAACCGATTCAAAATTATCATGGAACCTTCTTTTCTATTCCGGGTTAGCTCAGTGGTAGAGCAGTGGACTGTTAATCCATTGGTCGTATGTTCGAATCATACACCCGGAGTCCTTTCATCTTTTCTTAGTACCGAGGAGATTTCCATGAATGTAGTGACTCTTAGGACTGACCAGTCACCATTCGATGATTTGCACCGACAAATCGTTCAGGATATCGGCAACTTCAATCAGACAGTCACCAAAGTCAAAACTGTCGTTTTGATGAGAGATTACTTCCTTCTTCCAGAGGCCTCTCCCGATATCGATGTTTTTGATGTTGCGAAAAATATCGAAGAGGAAACTGTCCTATATGGGACAAGCCAAAAAACTGAGGGAAGCTCTTCAAGGCAGGATTTTCCTTCCTTACTGCGAAAAAGAATGGAAATTGCACAAATTTTTCTTTCAAGCTCAATGCCGACTTACAGTAGGGCTATTAGAGTAATCGTCGATCTTTTTAACGAAAACGATTTAATCAAAACGCTCTCTTACAACAAGAGTTGGTAGGCTGTTCGAAAATAAGCGACATCGTGTTAGGCCAGTCGTAGGTTCAATCCCAAAGCAATGACCAATGAAACGAGAGTATGCCATTTGGGATTCCCTTTGGCTGAAAGCGTTTTATAGAGGCTTTCTCGTCCCATGCCGGTTTTTTTGGCGAGGTTGCCGATGCCTCCTTGGGCTTCGGTCACATTGCGGAGCGCCATGATGAAAAGACGTTGTGATTCAGG
>CAYNWC010000100.1:0-4985 GCA_964400805.1 uncultured bacterium
TCGTGATGATCAATGATAACACTTAGAATTTTTTTGTCCATTTCATCTAATCCGCGCTCATCAATAGCTAAGAGGTCCAGTGCTTTGCGGGCCGTAGTTGCGTCAATGCGAGAGGCTTTTTGCGTGTGGGCAAAGTCGCGAACCCAACGGAGAAGGTTGTTGGCGATGCGAGGCGTTCCGCGCGCGCGCTGGGCGATTTCTAGGGAGGCGTCGGGATAGAGAGCGAAGTGGAGAATTTGCGCGGAGCGCTGGACGATCTGTTGCAACGAGGCAGGATCGTAATAATCGAGGCGCAAAGAAATGAGAAAACGGGAGCGCATCGGCGCGGTGAGAAGTCCGGAGCGGGTGGTGGCTCCGATGAGCGTGAAGGGATTGAGTTTGACTTGCACGGTGCGGGCATTGGGGCCTGAATCGATCATGAGATCGAGCGAGAAATCCTCCATGGCCGAATAGAGATATTCCTCAGCGGCCCTTGGCATGCGGTGGATTTCGTCGATAAAGAGGACATCGCCAGGCTTTAAGTTGGTGAGAACGCCGGCGAGATCACCCGGCTTGTCGATCGAGGGGCCCGAGGCGACGGTGAGTTGCGTTCCCATCGCTTTGGCCATAATGTGGGCGAGTGTGGTTTTCCCTAGGCCGGGCGGGCCTGAGAAAAGGCAATGTCCTAAAGCCTCTTTGCGGGCGCGGGCCGCTTCGATGAAAATTCCAAGGCGCGTTTTGACCGCTTCTTGGCCGATGAATTCCGTTAACAGCTGCGGTCGGAGGGGATTTTCGAAGGTCCCATCGGGCTTTGCCCAGGAGGATTCGATGAATGCATCGCTCATATGAAAAAACTGTAGCAAGAAAACCAATTGAAAAGCTATACCTAAGGTTGTTTCCTGGAACTCAACCCCCCGTATATTTATGACACTGCGCTCAGATAAATGGATTCGCAAAATGGCGATCCAACACAAGATGATCGAACCCTTTACCGATCGGCAAATCCGCGAAGAAAATGGAGAGAAGTTGGTCAGTTTTGGCCTTTCGAGTTACGGCTACGATTTACGCGTCGCTGAAGAATTTAAGGTCTTCACCAATATCCATAATTCGATCGTCGATCCGAAGAACTTTTCCGCGAAGGCATTCATCGATGTGAAGGGAAAAACGTGCATCATTCCCCCGAATTCTTTTGCGCTGGCCCGGAGCATGGAGTATTTCCGGATCCCGCGCAACGTCCTGACCTTGTGCATCGGCAAGTCGACCTATGCCCGCTGCGGGATCATCGTCAATGTGACCCCCTTCGAGCCGGAATGGGAAGGGTTTGTAACGCTGGAAATTTCGAATACAACGCCCTTGCCGGCAAAGATTTATGCGGGAGAAGGACTGGCTCAGGTCCTCTTCTTCCTGGCCGATGAGAGCTGCGAGGTCTCCTATGCAGACCGGAAGGGAAAGTATATGCGGCAGATGGAAATCACCTATCCAAGTATTTAGGAATGTGATAAAGGAAGCGTAGGAGTTCATCATGTCCTTCTGGAGCCGCAATTGGTGGGTTGTTCTCTTTTGTCTCATCACGACCTTGGTCTACCTTCATTTCTGGAAGGAGAAAAAACGGGCTGTTCGTCTGCTGGCGACGCGCCTGGAGCAGATGGAAGGGGAGAGGGAGATGACTCTTCAGAGAAAGGAAGACCTCTCTTTGCGGATTGCCTCTCAAGACGATCCGGCCTGGATTGAGATGATTCTGATGCGCGATTTAGGAGTTGTCCCAGAAGGCTTCCTCAAAGTACACTTCAAAAGATGATTTTCTTTCTCGTCTTGTTGATCCTCCTATCGGCTTTTCTCTCCGGATCGGAGACGGCTCTTTTTTCCCTTTCACCCTTCACGATCAAGTCCTATCGGAGCGCCTCCAATCCCCGGCTGCAACTGATCGGCCGCCTGATGGAAAAGCCGCGCAGCGTTCTTGTGACGATCTTGATCCTCAATATTTTAGCGAATATTTTGATCCAGAACACGGTGTCGACGCTCTTCGATCCCTTTCAGAGCTGGGCGCTCAAAGTGGGAGTTCCTCTCGCGCTCACCTTGATCTTGGGCGAAGTGCTGCCTAAGTCGCTCGCTTTGCCCAATCACGCCACCATCGCCTATTACGTGGCGCCGTGGATTCAGGGAGCTGCATCGCTGCTCAGTCCTCTTCGGAGGCCGCTGACGAAAGTGACTGACTGGATCTCCCGCTTTTTCTTCTTTTTCTTTCGGGAGGAAAAGGAGATCTCTCCCGAGGAGTTGCGCCATGTGCTCAAAACTTCGAAGGAGCGAGGGATCTTGATGCCGATTGAGTCGGAGCTCATCGAGGGGACTCTCGATCTCCAAAGCTCTCTGGTGAGAGAGCAGATGCGGCCTCGAGAAGAGATTCTCTTTTACGATCTGCAAGAGCCCCTCTCGCAGCTCCTTTCCCTGTTTACCGATCAAGAGACGTCCCGGATTCCCGTTTGCGATGGCAACCTCGAGAATCTGAAGGGCATTTTGTCGGCGCGCCGCTATTTTTTCCATCGCGATCAAATCCAAAAGCCAGCCGATCTCCTCTCCATCTTGAAAAAGCCCTACTATGTCCCCGAATCGACCCGCGCCTGGACTCTCCTGCGCAATTTGCGTGAGCGGGGGGAAAACCTGGCCATGGTCGTCGACGAATATGGCTCGATCTCAGGATTGGTCACGCAGGAGGACCTCGTGGAGGCGGTGATCGGTGAGATCGTCGATTGGCGCGATCCAAAAAGCCTCTACACCCGCTCGAGCGAGGATGTGATCATCGCCAGCGGCAAGCTCGAACTGAGCGAATTCAAAGACCTCTTTGGCATCCCCCTCAAGTCAAAGGAAAATATCGTGACGCTCGGAGGGTGGCTCATTGAGCAGCTCGGGGACATTCCCGCTGCGGGGACCAAATATGCGACCGACCAATTCTTATTCTACGTTCTCTCCGCGGAGCCCAATCGGATCCGTCGGATCTATGTGAGGAGGTTGAAGAAGTGAGCATTTATCTTTTCTACACTCTTCTTGCTATCGCGATTCAGGGACTCTTCGCCTTCTTCGAAATGGCCTGCGTTTCTTTCAACAAGGTGCGCCTCCAATATTATGTGAGTCTCGGAACCAAGCGGGCCCTCTGGCTCAACTATTTGCTCCAGCGCCCCTCGCGCCTTTTTGGAACGACCCTCATCGGGATCACCACCTCTCTCGTCATCGGTTCCGAATGTGCGCGCCGCTTCTATGAATCGATCGGCTTTGACCCCGATTGGGCGCCCCTCACGCAGGTGCCCCTCGTCGTCATTTTCGGCGAGCTGGCCCCCATGTTTGCCGCGCGCCGCCATCCGGAGCAATCGGCGATGGCCTTGGTTCCCCTCATGATTTTCCTCGCTCGCCTCCTCACGCCCCTCACCTGGGCATTTAACACTCTATCGCGCCTCATCCATCGGGCCATGAGCAGGGAGAAAGAAGTGCCCCTCTTTCTCTCTCGCGAAGAAGTGCGGATGGCCTTTGAAGAGCGCGAATCGAGTACCGATGAGTTCAACGCCGCCGCCGGGCAGATTTTTCAGCTCAAAAACTTCACCGCTGCGCAGTTGATGATCCCTCTCTCACATGTGCAGATGGTCGCCTCTCATGCCACCTTAGCGGAAGTGCGCCATGCCCTCAGCGTCCACTACGCCCCCATGATTCCCATCTACCATCGCCATCGCCACAATATCGTCGCCATCATCAACCTGCGCGATCTCCTGCGCCTCGATGAAAGCAAACGGGTCATCGACGCCTCTCATTCTCCCTGGTTTGTCACACAAGATACCTCAGCCCTCCAGCTGCTTCAGCAGTTTCGGCACAACAATCAAACTATTGCGGTCATCCTCGATCCTTCGGGGCAAGCCTGTGGCGTCCTCACTCTCGACCAGATTCTCGCCGAGATCTTTGGAGAGGAGACCCAAATGCGATTGGGCCCCGAAGAGGAATTGACTCACTACATCGATCGGACCCTCTCGGGGGAGATGACTGTGTCTGACTTCAATAACCAATTTGGGGCCAACTTGCCTGAAGCCGAAGAGGAAACGCTCAGCGAATTTCTCTTAGCCAAACTGGGCCATCCTCCTGTCAAAGATGAATCGATTCGCATTGGCGATCTCGAGTTCACGATCGAAGAGCCCACTCTCCGCGGCATCAAGACTTTTTCAGTTCGTTCCGTGCAGGAATGATTTGCTGGGATGCACACGCGTGAGGCCTCCAGCCAGGTTAATGATGGAAAGGATAAAATGATGAGAAGGATGGGAGAAAGAAAATGATCGGAAGAATCTGTACAGAAATATTTCTTTTTGATAATCTCCTCTTCCCACCGAGGGTGTTTTATGGCCGCATTGACACTTCCGCTCCGATCCCTACACCAAAAACGGAGAGCCCCGCTTCGAAAAAATCCCGCCTTAGATTTCATAGAGGGGATCGACAGCGGTTGGAAAGGACATGAGGCCTTTGTCTTCTGGCTCGTTCAACACGTGCATCCCAAGACAGTCGTCGATTTAGGGTTTGATCGAGGGTTGTCGACGCTGGCTTTCGCCTATCGAAATAGGGGACATGTCTTTGGGATCGATTGGTTTGAAGGGGAAAATTACTCGACCAAATGCTTTGCGCTCGACACGGCTTTTCGCAATATTT
Organism: uncultured bacterium; assembly: GCA_964400805.1. GTDB lineage: Bacteria > Chlamydiota > Chlamydiia > Chlamydiales > SM23-39 > REEB52. The sequence continues at coordinate 4,657 of CAYNWC010000100.1, forward strand.
CTAACGCTCTTCGCTTTCACTATGTGAAAAACGTCCATTTGATCGTGGGGCCTTTCAAAGATGTATCGCGGACGTGGAAGCGGAAGATCGACATTTTGCACATCGATGGGGCGCCCACCTACCAAATCGCAAAGCAACACTATGAGAATTGGACTCCCTATCTTCAAGAGGGGGGAATCATATTGATTCACGATGTGACTTTATTTCCGAAAGAGACGGGGCGCTTTTTCGAAGAGCTTTCGCTGCCGAAAGTTCTTTTCCCTCAGGCGCAGGGGTTAGGGGTGCTGTGCCAGAATGGCGCACTCATCGAAGAGATCAGAGAGAAATTC
>CAYNWC010000101.1:0-4856 GCA_964400805.1 uncultured bacterium
CGAAATATCGGCTTGAAACACACTGCATCGCCCCCTAAATCTGCCGTTGTCTTTGAAATCGTAAAGACAATCTCCGACCGCCCCAATGAAGTGCTCTTCGGCGAGGGATGCCTTGAGACCCTTCCCGATGGATTCGGATTCCTCCGCTCCCCCTATTACAACTACCTTCCTTCAACAGAAGATATTTATGTATCCCCAGCCCAAATCCGCCGTTTCGATCTTCGGAAAGGGGACACACTTTTAGGTACGATTCGCGCTCCGAAAGATAAAGAAAAATACTTTGCAATGCTTAGAGTAGACCGGATCAACGGGAAAACCTTTGAACAAACCCGCGATCGGGTCCTCTTTGAGAACTTAACACCGCTCTATCCCGATAAGCGGCTCGTCATGGAGACCACCCGCGAAAGACTCACAACCCGTGTCCTCGATCTCGCCTCTCCAATTGGTAAAGGGCAGCGCGGGCTGATCGTAGCGCCCCCTAAATCGGGCAAAACCATCCTGATGCAACACATCGCCAACGGAATTGAAGTCAACAACCCCGAAGTTGTCCTCATGGTCCTCCTCATCGACGAGCGCCCTGAAGAGGTGACCGACATGATCCGTACGGTCAAAGGCGAAGTGACCGCCTCTACCTTCGACGAGCCTCCCGAACGGCACGTGCAGATCGCCGAAATGGCCATCGAAAAAGCGCGCCGCCTCGTCGAGTGTGGTTATGATGTCGTCATCTTGCTCGACAACATCACCCGCCTCGCCCGCGCCTATAACACCGTCCAGCCCCATTCGGGCAAAATCCTCACCGGTGGTGTCGACGCCAATGCCCTCCACAAGCCCAAGCGGTTCTTCGGCGCCGCCCGCAATATCGAACAAGGGGGCTCTCTCACCATCATCGCCACCGCCCTCATCGATACAGGCTCTCGCATGGATGAAGTGATCTTCGAGGAGTTCAAAGGAACCGGCAACATGGAACTCGTCCTCGACCGCCGCCTTGCCGATCGACGCATTTGGCCTGCCATCGACCCCATCAAGAGCGGCACCCGGAAAGAGGAGCTCCTCTACCACCCAACCGAGCTCGAGAAGATCTATCTCCTCCGCCAGGGCCTAGCCGACCTCACCCCCGTCGACGCCATGAACCTCCTGACCGCTCGTCTGAAAAAAACTGCTTCCAATGCTGAGTTCTTGCTTTCCATGAAAGAATAAAGTAAAAGGAATTTGGAGGGATCCATGCGCACAGCTATTCTGGTTCTCATGTTCTTTCTTGTCACCGGAGGCGGCTACTGGTCTTGGAATTACCAGCCGAAAGTGCGCACGCAGATCGAGGATCTCCTCAGCTCCTCGACGTTTCAAACCCTTGAAGTGCGCTATTCGGCGGAGAGCATCATGGATGCCCACCGCAAGGAGCTCCTCAAAGACAACGAACATGTCTTCCTTGAGCCGACCCTCAAATTCGTCCCCTATCTCCTCATGGATGTGAAATACATCCGCACCTCCGATAAAACAGGAGAGGGCATCATCCTCTGGGGCCTCGTCGATGGCGAAATGGTGATCAACACCGGCACGTGGGAAAAGACCCATGGTTTTACCGACTGTATCGCCTCTAACGCCACCCGGCAGGAATTTAAGATCATCAACGCCCTTGCCTCTCGGGGCGGCTCTTGGGATCGGGACGGCCTCTCCAAATTTCTCAATATCGAGAATAATATTCTCGATACCTGGGTCGACAGCTGCCGCAAAAAAAGTCTTATCGTCCAAAACGGCAATACCTATCGCCTCCATCTTCAGAATCCCAAGCTCCAAGTGATCCCCGAGACCAAGCTCGATCAGTGGCTTGTTACAAAGCCCACCAAACATGCCCTGCGCGTCAAAAAGCGCTACCGCGCCTCCCAAATTGAGAACGTTGCCCGCGCCGCCTTTGGCCACGACTTTGCCATCCGCAAGACCGCCGAGATCTTCCTTCCCGTCTATAGTATTGTCGTCCAAAACCCCGACGGCTCCCAAATGACCACCTATTGGAACGCGCTCAACGGCAAGCGCCTCCTCTCCGCCCCCCTCGAGATCGAATAATTCTCGCTCTTGCTCAAAACGACTCATTCCCTTAAGATTTACCCTTTATTATCTGGAAAGATGGCTGAGTGGCCGAAAGCACGTCCCTGCTAAGGACGCATACCCCTTTTAAAGGGTATCGAGGGTTCAAATCCCTCTCTTTCCGAAAGGAAGACCCATGAAAGTAGTCGATATTCCTGCATGGATCTTTCAGCAGGATGGCGACTTTCGCAAACCTCTAACCCGCGAAGAAGTAGTCAATTATCAAAGATCCCTTTCCGAAAAAAAAGAGAAGGTCAGAGGGCTCCGGAACTCTGAAATAGCGCGGGGCAAAATCCAAGAAAAAATCTCGGGGATTCCCTGTGCGTTCAAACCCGTCGATGAAATGTCCGCGACGAATATAGAATGGTATTTTAAAATCCTCGAATGCCAGCAAAAACTGCAAGCGGACGCAATCAAGGAACTTGCAAACCTCCCTAAGGAAGCTTGCAAGCCCCTCTGAGACTAATTCTTAACGATCGCATTGATCCTTAACTGACTGTCCAGATCGTTGGCAGGAGCGGGAACCAGTTTCTTAAAGTAATTCGCAAATGTTCCATGACCTCGGAAACGATGCAGAGAGGCCCCTGACTCTTCGGTCCCATACGGATCGAATAGATAGTAAACAGGTCCATCAGTGTTGACTTGGTCTACGATCACTCCATATGCTTTTTCATTGCCCTCAGACCCTTTAAATAAGACAGCTCCAATCCACTCTCTTTCGTTCTGCCTAGCTGTTGCGAGTAAAGATAATATTCTTTCCTCAATCCCCACTTTATATTGATTGCCGGTAATCCGTCCTACAGTGTCATAATTCAGAGTGAGCGCATTAGAAACTTCGAATTTCTCTGGCGCTACACCAATGGGGCAAAGGGAGAGCGTTTTATATCGACTTAATGCCAAGTCTAACGTGGCAGATTGATTTCCAATCGAATTTCGAGTTTCCGTTGCTTGATCTAAGATCCGATCGATTGTTCCTTCATTGAACCCTTTATTCGTACCGCCCAACACAGAAATGGCTTTCAACGCAGCAAAGAGGCCAACTGTTCGATCTGGCCGATTCTCTGAATCGCGCGCGGCTTTTGCCCCTTGCCATACTGGATTTCCAGGAGACACCCATTTGCCTTGACCAGTAGAGACTTTTTGCTCAGGAAGATCTAATGTGCGAGGCGAAATGCCTCCAGCTACTTCTGCATAAGAGGGTCGCTTTGACTGCATATGCCGCGTAATAGTCGGCGAGCCCGAGCCATCAGATCCCAACCTCTGAGTCGTTGAAAGAGACGTCGAGGGTTTTCTGCTGCAACAGAATATCGATCTAAAACAATTCGCCACGAATTGCCCGATTCTAGCAACCAGATCGCAAAGTTTTTGAATACAACCTTTCGGTGAAACCCTCTCTGTAACAACAGAAGAGCGAAGTGGCGGTGATCTAAGCGAGGAAATGCTACTCATATAAACCTCTCAAGTTTTTAGAAGAGGCATCATCTTCTCACTAAATCGTTTTATGCGCACTAAAAATTTACACGTTCTTAAAAATCCAAATCCACCTTTGCTGTTTTTCCCGTAAATCTGTTAACGTTTTTCGTGTATGGCAGAAGCAGAGAGAAAGTCGCGCGTTCCTCCCAATTCCAAAGAATCGGAAATGATGGTCTTAGGATGCATGTTGACGAATGTCAATGCGCTAAACATAGGCGCAGACAGCCTCGAAGACCTCGATTTCTACTACACTGAACATCAGACCATTTATTCAACATTGAAAGCGGCCTATCGCGCCGATAAGCCAGCGGACATTCATCTCATCGGCGAAGAGCTGAAGCGGCAAAATAGGCTCGATGCCATCGGTGGCATCAGCTATCTCACGACCTTAGCGCAATATGCGGGCACCTCTGCCTTCATCGAAGAGTACATCGAACTCGTTCGGGAGAAATCGATTTTGCGGCAGATGGTCACCGCAGCGCAGACAATCGAGAAAGTCGCTCTAGAAGAACCAGCCGATGTTCTAGCCGCTCTGGATGGGGCGCAGGCGCAATTCTTCCAAATCTCTCAAGAGAATCAGCAGAGCGCCGGCGTTGCGATCAAAGATCTGATCAGCGGTCTGAAAGCCGAGTCGAAACTCCCCTATCTAAAAGAGCTCCAAGAAAGACAGCAGAAGTTCCAAGAAAAGGGCCCCGGAGAAACCGGCATTACCGGCATTCCGACCCACTTCATTGATCTCGACAAAATGCTCAATGGGTTTAACAACTCGAATTTCATGATCCTGGCCGCGAGGCCATCAATGGGAAAGTCCGCGATAGCCGCCAATCTCGCTGAGAGTATCTGTTTCCGCAATCACATCCCCGTCGGCATCTTTTCCCTTGAGATGAGCGCTACCCAAGTTCTCCACCGCATGATCAGCTCACAGGCAGAAGTAGAGTCGAGCAAAATCCTCACCGGCTCTTTGAGTGGCTCGGAATATCAGCGCATTGTCGGCGCCGCCAATATGATGCTCAAAGATACTCTCATCATCGATGACCAACCCAATTTAAAAATCACCGATATTCGCGCCCGTGCCCGCCGGATGAAAGAGGCGCACAACGTGGGATTCATCGTCATCGATTATCTTCAGTTGATCTCCGGTTCAGGCAATATTCGATCGGTTGAAAACCGCCAAACAGAAATCTCAGAAATCTCCCGTATGTTAAAGAATCTCGCTCGCGAGCTCAACATCCCCATTCTCTGCGCTGCCCAGCTCTCCCGCAAAGTGGAAGAGCGGCAAGGCCACCGCCCCATGATGAGCG
>CAYNWC010000102.1:0-4815 GCA_964400805.1 uncultured bacterium
CGTCATGAGGGCGATGCCCACCCACGCTTTGAGCGAAATGCCGAGGAAGACGATCTGCACTTGGGGCGCGAGGCGGTTGGCAATGCCGAGGAACATGTCGGTGAGGAGGATGCCGATGAGGGCGGGCGCTGCGAGTTGGATGCAGAGAGTCATGGCGGTTTGGAAGAGGCTGAGGACCATTTTCCAAAAGGGAACGGCGGCGGAAAAGAAGGCGGGGTTGATGAGGCCGTCGACGGGGATGAGCTGGTAAGAGGTGGCGACGCCATCGAGAAAGAGAAAGGGGCCGTTGAGAACGAAGAAGACGGCGATGAGGACGTAATTATAGAGGATGCCGATGGGGCCGGTTTGGCTTTGGGTGGTGGGGTCGGTGACTTGCAGGGAGGAGGCGCCCCGCTGAAAGTCGATGAGGCTACCGGCCATCTGGGCGATGTAAAAGGGGAGAGAGGCGAGAAAGCCGAGAACGGCGCCGATGAGGAGCTCTTTGGTGAGGTAGCCGATGTAGAGGATATTGAAGGGGAGATCACCATGGGCGACGATGAGATTTTGGGGAAGAAAGAGGGCGACGAGAGCAACGCCAAACATCATCCGAATGGTCATAGGGAGGTTCTTGGCGCCGAAAAAGGGAGAGAGGGCAATGATGGGAAGGATGCGGCCGAGGGTGAGGAAGAAGATAGAGAGAACGGTATAGGGCTGGAGATGGGGCAAGGAGAGGAGGAGCGAGGCGTAATTATCGGTGGCTGAAAGGCTGTTTTCCATGGGAGCCTTTAGCCTACACTGACCTTCGCAATGGCGTTGAGGATGGTGTGGGTATATTGGAGGACCATGGCGCCGAGCCATCCGCCGAGAAAGAGAATGGTGAAGACGACGGCGAAGAGTTTGACGGTGAAGGAGAGGGTCTGCTCCTGGATCTGCGTGGCGGCTTGGAAGATGGCGACGATGAGGCCGAGAATGGTGCTGATGATAATCGGAGGACCGGAAAGCATGAGGATCAAGATGAGGGCCTGGTACGAGAGGGAGTAGATCTCATTGGCAAACATCGGTTACCTAAATGACATGGCTAAGTTTTGCACGAGAACAGTCCACCCATCGACCATCACGAGGAGGAGGAGCTTGATCGGCAGGGCGATCGTAAGGGGAGAGAGCATCATCATCCCCATGGCGAGCAAAATATTCGAAACGACGAGGTCAATGACGAAGAAGGGGAGATAGATAAGGACGCCGATCTCAAAGGCGGTTTTCAACTGACTGGTGACAAAGGCGGGGATGAGGATGATGAAATCGTTCGATTTGAGCTGCGTGCGATAGGGTTCCGGAAAGATCCGCGTCCCGAGGGCGTAAAAACTCTTCATGTGCTGCGACGAAGTGTTGCGCTGGAGAAAATCGCGCAGCGGTTCTTTGGCTTTGTCGATCACATTGACGACAAAAGCCGCCGATTGATCGGAGAGGATGGCTGAGGGGGGATTGGTGTTGATCACATCTTCGGCGGCTTTGTACATGAGGAGGCCGGTGGGAAACATGACGTAGAGAGTGATGAGGAGGGCAATGCCGTTCAATACCTGGTTCGGCGGCGTCTGCTGCACTCCGAGCGCGTTGCGCAGGAGCGAGAGAACGACGACGATCTTCATGAAAGAGGTGAGAAGCATGATGGCGAAAGGGAGCAGAGAGAGGCCCGCTAAGACGGCGAGTTTGGTGACCATCGAGGGATTATTGCTGGCAGGCGCTGTTTGAACCGTTTGCTTAGGGATGGGAACGGTTTGCGCGAGGAGGGGCGAGGCGAAGAGGAGGAGAGCGAGGAGGAATTTGATCATAGCCTACTTTTTCATGAAGGATTCGAAGGCCGACTCGAGGGCACGCCATTGGTTCTCGAGTTGCGCATTGATCATACCCGCTTCGGTCTCTATCATGCAACCCCCTGGCTCAATGTCGGCCCGCTCTTGGATCGAAAAGCTGTCGAGATGGTCGAAGATCTTTTTGAGATGACCCTTGTGCTCTTCGAGCGTGGGGAGGTCGGCTTTGTTGACGTAGATGATGACCTTGCGGTGCTGGGTGACTGGTTTCAACGAGGAGAGGACGATGTCGACGATCCGATCGGGATGGAGACGGAGCTCTTCGCCGATGATTTTGCGCGCGGCCTTGAGGGAAAGGGGGAGGATTTTTTTCTGGATGTCTTCCCGCAGTGCCTTGAGCTCTTGATCGAGGGCGAGGAGATGTTTGTTGAGAGAGACAAGCCCTTCTTGAAATCCCTCTTGGAAGGCGAGCTCTTTTGTCTTCTCTGCTTCAACCGCCGTTTCCTGCCGATAGGCGTCTGCCTCTTCTTTCACCGTTTTCAGAATCGCATGCGCTTTTTCAAGCGTTGCGAATTCTGCTGCGGGGATCACTTTTTGACCCGGCGCTACGCGCACTTCTTTGCCAGAGATGAGGGAGAAAAATTTCGTCATAGCAACTCTTCGATTTGCCGTATGATCCCTTCGGAGATGCCGGGGATCGGTTCTTTGGCGCATAGCTTAAAGAGGGCATTGCCTCGTCCGATGTCGAGCTGGTGACAAATGTACCAGACGAAATCGGGGTCTTGTCCGGAGAGGGCGACGCCCAAACGGGCCAGCCCGCGCCGATGGAGAAGGGCCCGTAGCCCCTCTTCTGACCCATCCCACCGATCTAAGCCGATGCGGGTGGGAACGAGCGGGTCTTGTTGAGTGGAAACCGCTTTCAGGAATTTCCTCTCTTCCTCCGATAAGAAACTGTAGATTTTTTTCAGGATTTTTGTCTCTACAATTTGGCGTAATTCAGCGGCCAGGTCGTGGAGTGCGAGAAAGTCGATCACGCGGATGAACTCTCGTTTGGAGAGGGCGAGAAGCGGTTTCAAGGGGGTTGTGGGGAGGTAGTCGATAGGGAGCAAGGGGTTGTTTGGCTCCCGCAGGCTGCTGATTAAATGGTGGCGCAAAAAGGCGCGGGCCACGTCAGAAACTGGCTCCGCAGTGGGAGAGAGGACGAGCGCTCTTGCTAGATTTTTCGTCGCGTGGTGATCCAGCGAGGATAAAAACAATTTCTGCTCTTCTTGGGGATATGTTTTGAGGGTGGGCAAGTACCAGGACCAGTGCACTTTTTCCAAGAGATTATCGGAATTGAAGCCGTCTGGGAGGGGCTCTGGTGGTGTGGGAATCCGATCCAATCGATGGCGTTCTTCTGATGGCAGCAGGTTTTCTAAGGCGCCTTTTCTTTCGGGCGGGCAGCGACTCAAGAATGCCTTGAGAACGATCTCGCTGGCTTTTCTCAAAAGTTCGTTCCGGGTGGGGGCGTTTCAGGAGGGGGCGCCGTCTCCGCTTTCTTCGCCTTCACAATGGGATAATATTTATAAACCAGCCATCCGAGCGTGCCGGCAAAGAGGAGAAGAAGGAGGATGAAGAGGAAGAAAATCAATCGGAAGCGGGCCAAAGAGCTCTTCGTCAAAACGAGTCCCCAAATACTCACATACGTTTGTTGCAGAGCCTTCGGGCCGATCATTTCCCCTCCGGGGCTTAAGGAGATGTCGGCGAAGCGAGAGCGATCAGAAATCACCGAGACGTCGTCAAAACTCAGGTTGTTCACGCTGCCTGCCATGAGGCGCTTGATCTTCACTTCGAGGTGGCTGTTGGGATCTTCCATGACCCCTTGGTGCTTGATATAGACAGCGGCGGTCGTGCGGGGTGGAGGAGCATTGGGCGTCGGCGTGGCGGAAACATCGGGAAATGAGATTTGCACATCGGCGTCGATCACGCCGTCGATTTTTCGGATGGTATTGCACAATTCTTCTGCAAGACCCGCTTGATACCGGATCGTCTCTTCCCGATCGGAGGACATCAGTCCGCTTTTGGCAAATAAGGTGAGGAGCGTTGTCCCCTGTCTGCGCGGCAGACCCACGCGATTGAGCAGCGCCATCGCCTCTGTCGCCTGTGCATCATCGACAGAGATCCCATATAGATCGACCGGAGCGCTTCCGGCCCCTGCGTTCGTAGGCGCCACCACCTTTTGCGCCGCGATTCCCTTCGAAGCTAAGAAGACGACGATCTCATTCGCCTCCCGTTCATCGACATTGTTGACAATCGATTGATTCCCGCCGCAAGCAGCCAGGAGTAGCAACGTTAGGAGAAAGAGTCTCTTCATAAATTTCCGGGCCTCTAAGTCACTTATAACATCTTTTCCTTTTCGGCAACATCCAAAGTTATTTTTTGGGGACAATTGCCAAAGCGTTTGCGGTAGTAATCCAACGCTCCCATCAATCCCGCTTTGTAGCGCCGCGCTTTTTGCCGCGCAGCCGCATTGCGCGCAAACAAACTCTGCACCGACTTGAACAAATAGTGGCGCCCCATTTTCCAAATCTCAGGCCAGATCACCTTCTGATAGAGAGTCTCTTTCTCTTCATCGGAGCAGTTCCTTTCAATCCACAAAAGGCGGCTGCGCCACCAAAAATAGTGCATGTGGGGTTTGCCGCCCGTAAAGGAAGAGGAGACCTTGTGCCAGATTCGCGCCTCTGGAGCCGTCCAAACCTCAAAGCCGGCGCGGCGTGCGCGGCAGCAATAGTCGCTCTCCTCCCAAAAGAGGAAAAATTGGGGCTCCAACAGGCCGATCGCCTCGGGCACAGAGCGGTGCATAAATAAAGCTGCGCCACATACGTAGTCGACCGGCTGCATCGAGAAATAGGGGTGATCGGTTTGCCCCGCTTCGGGAGAGGTGAATTCCCCTTTGTCTCCATTCCACAAGCCGCCGAGGTGGTCGATGATTTTCGGGTGGTTGTAGCGGAGGATTTTTGCTCCCAAGATTTTCGCCTTGGGCTGCTCG
>CAYNWC010000103.1:0-4809 GCA_964400805.1 uncultured bacterium
CTCCTTCTTGCGTCAAAACAAGATGGTAGGAGTCGGCGAGCAGTTCCAATACATCCTGCGCGATGAGACGGTCCACCTCAATTTTGGAATCGATCTCATCAACGGGATCAAAGAGGAAAACCAGGCACTCTGGTCTTCTGCCTTCCAATCGCAGATCATCGAGAAGATCAAGCAAGCCGTTGAACTGGAGATCCTCTATGCGGAGGATTGCCTCCCACGCGGGATCCTCGGTCTCACAGCGCCCATGTTCCGCGACTATGTGCAATATGTCGCCGACCGCCGTTTAGAGAGAATTGGCCTAAAAGCCCTCTATAAATCGAAAAACCCTTTCCCCTGGATGAGTGAAACGATCGACTTGGGTAAGGAGAAGAACTTCTTTGAATCGCGAGTGACTGAGTATCAGTCCGCCTCGAATCTGACTTGGTAATGATATCCCCGGCTCTGAAAAGGGCCGGGGCTTTATCTGCTTAGTTCTTAGGCTTGCCTTTAGAGCAGCCACAGCCACCATTGTAGTCTCTCAGAGAGTCTACTTCGGCCACTTCTTTGCCCTCATCTCCATCATCAGCAGCGACTTCTGCAGGGGTTTCGGTCGTTTCCTGAGCGTACCCGATTCCAGTGCAAGTAATGAGAAAAGCGATTAGAAAACGCATAATAACCTCCAGTTCATGTGTTTATGCGGACTCCACAGATCCTATGAAAAATCTCCTTTTCTTGTATAGAAAAATTTTCTCCCCAACCACTTCGCCCTCACCACCCTACGTTTTTTAATTATTGATTAATTGAATTATATTATAATTAAGTTGAACAACCCATCTACTTCCATGCAACCATACCCGAACAAAGACAATTCTCCTCATTTTTCAAAACCCTCATTTCTCTCCCAACCTACGGATAGCAAAGATCTCATTCAGAAGGAGATCCTCGTCAATCGCGAGGAGCAGAATCTCCTCACCAAGCGCCTGTTGTTGATGAACCAGCTCATCAATGACCTCCCTTCGACCGATCCCCAATACTACACCCTTCTCACCCAAACCCACATGGATCAAATCGAACTCGACGAACTGAAGACGAGAGAAATCCTTCTCAGTCAAAAACTTACAATGTAGATATGCTCAAAATCGACAAATGTCGATTTTGAGCATAATCAATTGACATAAACATCCTGCTCATTTTTTTAATGATCTTTTCAGCTCTAGAGGGGAAATTTACAAGAGAATAATCACACTATTAAGTCAGGGTATGAAAGACCGGACTACTCTGCAAAAAGCAATGGCCTATTCGCCAAGCGGAACATTGAGCAATCATCTTAAAGCCCTTGAAATCTGTGGATTTATTAGCAAACATCCGGACTGGTCTTTAAAAACGGGTAAGGCAGGGAAGCAGACTCTATATCGACTTTGCGATAATTATCTTCGCTTTTACATCCATTACATTGAGCCCAATCTTACAAAAATCGAGCAAGATTCATTGATAGAAGCCCCGCTTTCCAGTTTGCCTGGCTGGGAACCCATGCTCGGATTCCAGCTTGAAAATCTTTTGCTGAAGAATAGATCGCTCCTTTACCGGGCCATTGGAATTCACTCCCAGGACATTGTGATCGATAATCCCTATTTCCAAAAAGCTTCAGGGCGCACAAAGGGGTGCCAAATCGATTACCTGATTCAAATGCACTCAAGCACTCTTTTTATCTGTGAAGTCAAAATGCGCCGACGTGAGCTGGGGCTTGAAGTGATTGATGCAATGAAAGCCAAAATAGCTTCTCTCTCTATTCCAAAAGGCTTTGGAATTTCGCCCATTCTATTTCATTTGGGCCCAATTTCTGATGCTCTATTAAGCAGTCGCTATTTTTACCGCATAATTGACATCGCTGACTTGTGAGCTATTTCTCTATCCGCGCCGCGAACATAATACCGGTTACGATCACTCCGTAGGCAACTCCAAGTTTCTGATTGAGAGTGAATCCAAACCGTTGGAAAATGAAGATAGCTACTACCGCTGCCACTTCTGTCCCTGTTGATGTAGCCCATGCGAGATTGTGTTGCGCTGCGACTAAGGCTGCGAGTATGCCTGTTCCCACGGCTCCAGCTCCTGACAGTATCCCTGCTCTATGCGCTAATGCCTCTACGCCCAGTCCTAATCCCGCTGTTATGGATGCGATCAAAGGGTCTCCTTTTTCTTCTACTGCTGCTATCAGGAATCCGAAAACCAGTGAGCAGGCTATGACAGCCAAAGATTGTTTGACCGTCTCAAAGATCCTCTCTGTTCTAGAAAATACGGAATTTCGGCGAATGAGAGCCCCATCCGAATATGGACAGGGGCGGGACTTGCGGACTAACAAAGCTCTTAGGCAGTCCTTATGAAAGGGATCGTGACCTTCGCCTCCTTCGTGGGTCCACTTCTCCTGCTGACCTTCAAATCCATCCCGGCAGATCGCGCAGATGGGATTGTCTCTATTACTGGTTGAGAGGATGGCGTTGCACATGGTGGCTCTTTGTTGAAGAAAACACTATACGATGGAAACGCCATTAAAAAAAAGATTCATTGATTCTTTGTGGTGAGGGTGGTAAGAGGGGGTATACTGAGAGTGATTCAAGGATCGGGAGATGGCAAGAAGGCGCCCTGAATTTGAGCCAGGCGAAGCCGGCGCTGAAGCAGATCAACTTGAATAAGTTGATCGATACAGGCGGGTCTCAAAGTCAGTGGCTGTCCGACGCAGCCAGAACCGATCCTTGAATCACGAACAGTATAAACGGGAGATTCTATGAAAAAAGGGAAGAAGTCAGAGTCTGTGAATCGGAAAGCTCTATGGGCCGCCTACCAAGCGCTGCAGTTGAAGGCCGATAAAGCATGGAAAAAGTTCCGCACCGATGTACGCAAAAACGCCAAGTCTCAAACCATCCTCAAAGACCAAAAGGAACTCCTCTTGCTTCTGGGCGAATGCAACTACATGGCCCGCGAATGCATGCGGATCGCCTCCCAAGGAAAGAAATAGCGGAAATGAACCCTCCTTTGCTAAGATGGAGGGGCTTATGACCCAAACACCCCTCGATGCCCTCGGACAGCGCTACAAAGGGTATCAGATCACGAAGTATTTACCGCTGAATGAATTGCAGAGCGCCCTCATCGAACTGGTGCACGAGGGAAGCGGCGCACGCATCATCCATATCGCCAATGAGGATGTAGAAAATCTATTCTGCTTATCCTTTCAGACGCTGCCCGATAGCTCCAATGGAGTCGCCCATATTCTGGAGCATACGGTTTTGTGCGGCTCCCACAAATTCCCGGTGAAAGATCCCTTCTTCGCAATGACGCGGCGGAGCTTAAATACCTACATGAACGCGCTGACGGGGCAAGATTTCACCTGCTATCCGGCAAGCTCCCAGGTAGAAAAGGACTTCTACCACTTGCTCGATGTCTATCTGGATGCAGTCTTCCACCCCGAATTGAAACAAGTGAGCTTTTTGCAAGAGGGGCATCGGCTAGAGCAGGTCGATGGAAAACTGCAGTTTCAAGGGGTCGTCTACAATGAGATGAAGGGGGCGATGAGCTCCATTGAGTCGCGGCTGTGGGAAGCGCTGTCCCGGGAACTAGTCCCCGATTTGCCCTACGCGCACAACTCGGGAGGCGACCCGAAACGGATCCCCTCGCTGAGCTACGAGGAACTGGTCGAATTCCATGAGAGTTTTTACCACCCATCCCGCTGTTTGTTCTTTTTTTATGGCAATTTGCCGTTGAAAAAACATCTCGATTTCATCGAAAGAGAATTGGAGGGGGTAAAGAAAATCCCTCTGCTGCCCCCGCTGCCTTTGCAGAAGCGCTTTACAGAGGGTGTAAGGGCTATAGAGCGCTATCCGATCGCCGAGAAGGAATCGCTAGAGAAAAAGACGTTGATCGCTTTCGCCTGGTTGACGACCCACATTTCCCACCAGAGCGAGATCTTGGCGCTGCTGCTGATCGAAAGCATCTTGACCGATACCGATGCCTCTCCATTGACCCTGGCGCTTTTGAAGTCGGGGCTTTGCACACAGATCGACTCGTCCCTCGATGTGGAGATGAGCGAAATTCCCTGGGCCATCGTCTGTAAGGGGTGTGAGGAGAAAGATGCCGACGCGCTGCAGAAGGTCCTTTTCGACGCGTTGGAGCAGGTTGCCATTGCACCGGAGGAGATCGAGGCGTCGTTGCACCAACTCGAGTTCCAGAGAAAGGAGATCGGCGCAGAAGGGATCCCCTTTGGCCTGACGCTCTTTATGCGAGCCGGCCTGATCAAACAGCACGGGAGCGAACCGGAAAATGCACTGCTGATTCATAGCCTCTTCTCCGATTTGCGAGCGCGGGTGGCTGATCCGAACTATTTAAAAGGACTCATTCAAAAGCATTTGCTGGGCAATCCCCATTTCGTGCGGCTGGTGCTGCGCCCCGATCCCCTCCTGGAAAAAGAGGAGCGGGACGAGGAAGTGGAGCGGCTCGCCCAAATCCAAAAACGGCTGACGAAAGCGGAAGAAAAGGAGATCGCCGCCCAGTCGGCCAAGCTCGCCGCCTACCAAGAAGAGGTGGAAAATCAATCGCTCGATTGCCTGCCCAAGGTAACTTTACGCGATGTGCCTCCCCATGCGCGCGATTACCCGCTGGTCGATCAGGGAACGGCGCTCCATCTGGACTGTTTCACCAATCAGATCCTGTATGCCGATCTGATCTTTGAATTGCCCGACCTGCGGGCGGAAGATCTGCCGCTGCTGTCCCTCTTCTCAAAATTGCTGCCCGAATTGTGATGCGGCGGAAGAAACTACGCAGAAACGCTCGCCTATCAAC
>CAYNWC010000104.1:0-4751 GCA_964400805.1 uncultured bacterium
GGGTCTCGAAAATCCTCTCAAATCCCTATCACTCTACTTTACGGATAGGTTCATGAGCGACGAACTGTTTATGCGAGAGGCGCTGAAGGAGGCCCGCAAGGCCTTTGAAAAGGATGAGGTTCCGGTAGGCGCTGTCTTGGTCTGTAAGAATCGGGTGATCGCGCGAGGGCATAACCAGGTCGAATTGCTCCAAGATGCGACGGCCCACGCGGAGATGATCTGTTTGTCTGCGGGGGCAGAAGCGCTAGGCAATTGGAGGTTGGCGGAGACGACCCTCTATTGTACGCTGGAGCCGTGCTGTATGTGCGCGGGGGCGCTGCTGGCTGCCCGGGTGACGCGGTTAGTGTGGGGGGCGCCCGATCTGCGCGTCGGGGCCCACGGGAGCTGGATCGATCTCTTTGCGCATAAGCATCCGATGCATCAGATCGAGGTGCAATCGCGCGTGTTAGAAGCAGAGGCAGCTGAGCTGATGAGGAGCTTTTTCCAAAAACAGAGGAAAAAACATGATTGCGTTGCTGGATGAATTAATCGAAGGGCAGAAGAAGAAGGTATTCGAAACGGCGCGGCGGATTGTGCCGACAGTGACTGAAGACGATTTGCTCCAACCGAATGATTTTCCCGAGTTGGAATTCCATCCCCATTTTCGCTACGAAGAGGGGATTCTCGATGGGCTGCGCGTTGCAAAAACAGCCCTTTCTTGTTTACAGAAAAAATAGAACTTCCCTAGTATGGTCCCCATTTTTAACACAAGGGAGTTCTATGGCCGTGGGATGTGTAGATTTTACACCTGTCGATTCGCAAAAGAATAATGAGGTCCCGAAAGATGAGAACGGTTCTCTGTGTGGCCGTCTCGTTCGGCTCTTGAGTTGTCGTGCATCAGAAAAAGAACCAGAATCCAATGGTGAACTCGAGGACGACCTAGAGGCATTGCGGAACGGTCCGCCTCTGAGCCTTGGTGACGTAGTAGATAGGGTGTGCTGCTGTAATCCTAGTAAACTTTGAGCCCTTGGTCTCTGAGAGCGTGGAGCGCGGCCTTGGGGATGCCGGGACACGCGTCGATGAGGAGAGTGCAGGTGGGGGGAAGGGCGGCGAGTCCTTTTGGCGTAATCTGCGGGCAGGCGATGAGGGCGAGGTTTTGCAAGGGGAGGTGTTGGAGAGAGAGAAGGGTCTCGTCGGAGAGAGTGGGGCAGTGGGCGAATTTGAGCAGGATGAGGGAGCGGTGAGCAGAGAGGTCGACTGTTTGGATGTCGGGGAAGTGTTCGAGAATGAGGATGCTGAGAGAGGGATTGGCGCGCAGGAGAGCGGCGAGTGAGGCGTCGGCGACGGAGGGGCCGTTTTCAAGCCAGAGATAGAGGAGTTGGTCGAGGTGTTGGGCGAGGAGGTCTGGATCGGTTCCTGGAGCGACGAGATAGTTGAGGTGGGGACAGAAGGGGATGAAATGGGCGAGAGAGGCGTTGAAGCAATCTTTGAGGTGAAGGGCTTGTAGAGGAAGAGGGCGGTCGAGAGTGGGGGCAATCCGTTCGTCATTCCCTTCGAGATTGAGAGAGCGGAGGAGAGGGCACTGATTGAGGACGGCGGCGATCCCTTCACTGGTGAAAAGGGGGCAATGGGCGGCGGCGAGGATCGAGAGGTTGGGGCAGTGGGCGGCAATCCATTGGAGCGACCGGTCGGTGAAGAGGGGGGAATTGAAGAGTTTGAGTTCGTGAAGGCTGGCGGCTTTGCGCGGATCTAGTTTCAAAAGGGCTGCATCGGTGAGGGAAGGACAGTCGGAGAGATCGAGAATGGGGGAGGCGCCTTTCTCCCGTTGGAAAGAGAGCCATTGGGCATCGGTGGCGCGGGGTGGGCATTTGAGTTCGAAGGCGGTTTGTTGCCAGGCAGCGGGAACCCAAGCAGAGCGGGCATAGAGGGCTTCAATCGCTTGGAAGTAGGAGCGGGCTTCGGCCTGGGCGCCGTCTAAGAGCCCAATTTCAGAAGGGGAAGAGAAGAAGACCGAAGAGGCCCCCTCGCGGAGCAGACTTTTGCCGACGCTATGATGAATGGCGGGGAGATTGAGGAGGTCGAGCACGGTGGGGAGGAGGTCGACTTGGCTGGCCGGCGCGTCGATGCGGACTTTGGGGCCGCCGAGGATGAGAAGGGGGACGTGAAGATTATCTGCATGCAAGCTATTGGGAATGGGATGGCCGATCTCCTGGCCATGATCGCCGAGAATGAAAACGAGAGACTGATCGAGAAGGCCGCTTTTCTTGAGCCGCTCGATGAATTGCCCTAAACAGTGGTCGGAATAGGCGAAGGTTTGGAGATAGCGGCGATAGGGCTCCGGAAGCTCTGCCGGCGTGGGAAAGGGGAGAGGAGAGTCCCACGGATGGTGGTTCGAGATCGTGAACAGAGAGAGGAACGTGGGCTCTTTTTGTTGGGCAAGCCACTCTGCCGCGTAGTCGAATAGCACCGCGTCGGTCACCCCCCAGCTCGTGGCTCGTTGGTCGTGGAGCTGTTCGCGGCCGACGATCGTCTCAAAGCCATGTTTGCGCAGAAAGGGAAAGGTCCAGTCAAAAGCGGTATGGCACCCCTGGATGAGGGCGGGATGGTAGCCGTGATTTTTTAAGATTTGCGGTAACCCGATGAGGGGCACAGAACAAAAGGGGTGGAGACTCATTGTATCGAGATGGGCGGGGATGCCGAAGAGCGAAGCGATCAGGGCGCGGAAGGTTTGGGGGCCGTTGGCGTGAAAACGGGTGAAGAGAATCCCTGTCTCGGCGAGGGCATCAAAGTGGGGTGAACAGGCTGGGGAGCCTCCTAGGCACCCCACATTTTTAGCCCGAAACGATTCGAGAAAAAGGAAAAGGACGTGGGGCTTTTGCAGGGGGCGGATGGAGAACTGTTTTGGGCCGCGGAAGCCGTCCGTTTTGCGCAGGAGGGGATAGTCGGGCGAGAGAGGGCGGGAGATTTCTGTGGGAAAGCGCCACTGATAAAGGGGGGCTGCGGGGGATTTACGGGGCCACTTCGAGAAAGAAGAGACGAGGAATAGGGTCAGCCAAAAGGGAAGAGAGGGGGGGAGAAAAAAGGAGAGGGCAAAAAGAGGCGTGCTGAGAGCGAGGGCGCGCCCGATTTTGAGGGAGCGGATCGAGTCGGAAAAGGTCTTGTAGTGGGGCGCAAAGCGGAGCAGATCGAGGGTGAAAGGGATTTTCAGGCGGGCTTTGCAAAACCAATGGAGCCATAGCCAGGCGTAGCAGAAGGGCCAGAGGAAATAGAAGAAAGTAGGAGAGAAGAGAAAGGAGAGGGCGAGGAGGCCGGAGACGGGAAAAATTGCCGTGAGGAAGCTTTGCATAAATCTTTTTTTAACAGAGAGACTTGAATTTTTCTACCCTTGTCGCTATTCTTGGTGGCACGATTTGAAAAGGTTATTTTTATGAAAGACAAAAAACATCCCCTCTACCAAGAAGTGCTTTTCGAAGATTCATCGACCGGAGCGAAGTTTATCATCGGCAGCACCCTGCAGACCAAAGAAAAGACCAACCATGAAGGGAAGGAATATCCTCTCTCCCGCGTGGCGACCTCTTCCGCGTCTCATCCCTTCTTCACCAAGGCGACCCAGTTCCTCGATACCGAAGGACGCGTCGACAAGTTCACCAAGAAATATCAGCGCAAATCCGCTGAGGTGAAAGAGACCCAAGCCAAGCAAGAAGAAGCGAAAAAAGAAAAAATTAAGAAGAAAAAG
Organism: uncultured bacterium; assembly: GCA_964400805.1. Taxonomy (GTDB): domain Bacteria; phylum Chlamydiota; class Chlamydiia; order Chlamydiales; family SM23-39; genus REEB52. Next base: position 3,716 of record CAYNWC010000104.1, read on the forward strand.
TGAAGGACAAGGTTCAGCGACTTCTCGCCAGGTTGCACGAGGTCGAGGAGCTGCTGGGCCATCCTGAAACGCTCTCCGACCAGAAGCGTTACCGGGAACTCACTCAGGAACACTCTCAAATTTCCGAATTAAAGGACGCTTGGGATCGCCTCCAATCTGCCCAAAAGCAGCTCGAGGAAAACCGGGCGCTCCTCAGCTCGGAAATCGATCCGGAGATGGTAGTCCTCCTCAAAGAGGAGATCACCCGTCTCGAAGTCGATTCAGAGGTCTCGAAGAAACGGGTGGAGACCCTTCTCGTTCCCCCCGATCCACGCGATAGTCGCAACATCATTTTAGAATTGCGCGCCGGCACTGGCGGCGATGAGGCGGCTCTTTTTGTCGGCGATTGTATCCGGATGTATCAATACTACGCGGGGAAAAAGGGGTGGAAAATAGAAATTCTCTCCACCTCGGAGTCGGAATTGGGCGGCTATAAAGAATACATCATGTCCCTTTCGGGGCTCAACGTCTTTCGCCTCATGCAATACGAGGCGGGAACCCACCGCGTCCAGCGCGTCCCCGCCACTGAAACGCAGGGGCGCGTCCACACCTCAGCTATTACGGTTGCCGTTCTCGTCGAGCCCGACGAGGATGAAGAGATCGAGATCGATGAAAAAGATCTCAAGATCGACACCTATCGCGCCTCTGGAGCGGGAGGACAGCACGTCAACCGAACCGATTCGGCCGTTCGGATCACTCACCTTCCCACCGGCACTGTCGTCGCCTGCCAAGAGGAGCGGAGCCAGCACAAGAACAAAGATAAAGCCATGCGTCTTTTGACCAGCCGCATCGTCGAAGAGCAGCGGCGCAAAGCGCATCAAGAGATGTCCGCCATCCGGCAAAGCCAGGTGGGCAGTGGCGATCGCTCCGAGCGGATCCGCACCTACAATTTCCCCCAAAACCGCGTCACCGACCATCGGATCGACCTCACGCTCTATAAACTCGATCGGGTGATGGAGGGGGATCTCGACGATCTGACCGTTCCGCTCGTCAACTT
>CAYNWC010000105.1:0-4642 GCA_964400805.1 uncultured bacterium
ATCCGGCACGATTCGAAAAAATTAGCGCAGGAGTTGATGCACATTGTTGATCATCTTTGACCTCGACGATACGTTGATCGATACCTCTGGCTCTGTGACTCCTTTTAAGATGGGAGAGTGCCTCAAGAAGCTGATCGCAGAAGGGCTTCCCGTTCCCGACTTCGATCGCGCCTATGCCGACCTTCTGGCGATCAATGGGCAGGCGCACAAATCGAGCGAGGCGCTGGCCCGATTTATCGAGAGAGCTGGCGGCTCCCCGCAGCTCCTCGACAAAGTCCTCGGCGAGATGACGACCCCCCTTCCCGCCCACTTCTCCATCCCCACGACCCCGAATGCCAAGGAAATCCTCCAATTCTTCCGCAAATCCCACCGTTTGGCCCTGGTGACTGGAGGGCACCCTCCCTTTCAGCTGGAGAAGCTGGAAAAAGCTGGTATTGATAGGTCCTATTTTAGTAAGATAGCTATCCCCGAGGATTCTATTAAAAAACCTTTTTACGAGGGGTTATTGAGAGAATTTTCCTTGGCGCCGCAGCAGGTTTTGGTCTGTGGCGATCGCGTTGCGATGGACTTGGTCCCCGCCTTTGAACTGGGGTTCACCACGGTCCATATGCGATGGGGGAGGGGCACTTTAGCTAAAACGGAACAGTGGATTCACCATGCCATTGCCGATCTTAGCGAATTAAAACGGATTGTGAAAGTATGACGACAGCCAATCAGATCACGCCTGGAATGACCCTCAACATCGACGGGAAGATTTTCCGCGTCGAATCGAGCGTCAAAGTCACCGTCGCGAAAGGAACGCCGTTCGTCAAGACGAAATTGCGCAACCTGATCACCGATGAAACGATCGAAAAGAACTTTAAGCTCGATCAAACGGTCCAGGAAGTCTCTCTCCTCGAAAGAGCGCTGGAATTCCTCTACCCCGAAGGGAAAGAGTATCTCTTCCTCGATGTCGGCAACCTCGAGCAAGTGCTCGTCCCCGCCTCCATCCTCGGCGCCAACGTCCACTATCTCAAGGAAGGGATCCAAGTGAAAGCGATGTTTTACGGCGAGACGATTTTTGCCGTTGAATTGCCCCAATTCTTGGAGATCATGGTCGTGAAGACCGATGGAAGCGAGGGGGCAGCCCGTTCCAGCTCGACGAAGAAAGCCGTCCTGGAGACCGGGGCGAAGATCGAAGTCCCTCTCTTCATCGAAAGCGGCGACGTGATCAAAGTGGACACCCAGACCAACGATTACATACAGAGAGTGTAATGGATATTGCCCAAATTAAAGAATTAATGGCTGAGCTCGAAGCGAGTAAGCTCAGTAAATTGATCCTCAAAAAAGGGGACTTTGAACTTCATTTGGAGAAAGAGACGGCCTCCCTGCCTCCTCCTCGTCCCCGAGCGGCTCCTGTAGAATCTGATACATTCCAGCCAGAAGTCACCCCAAAAGCAGAGCGCGCCGCAGCCCCCGGTACCTATGTCACATCGCCCATGGTCGGCACTTTTTATCCCTCTCCGGGCCCCGACCAGCCCCACTTTGTGAAAGTCGGAGATCGGGTCGATGAGAACACGGTCGTCTGCATCATCGAGGCCATGAAGGTGATGAACGAAGTAAAAGCAGGCCTGAGCGGCACCGTCGCTGAGATCCTCGCCGACAATGCGCAGCCTGTCGAATTTGGAAGCCGCCTACTGCGGATCACCTAAGGCCTATGCAAAAAGTACTCATCGCCAACCGCGGCGAAATCGCCGTCCGCATCATCCGCGCCTGCCATGACCTGGGTCTTTCCACCGTGGCTGTTTATTCAGAGGCCGCCACCGAGGCGATGCACGTCCATCATGCCGATGAGGCGAGCTGCATCGGCGAGCCTCCTTCAGGCAAATCGTACCTCAAGATCGCCAACCTGATCGCCGCCTGCGAGATCACCCACGCCGATGCCGTCCATCCCGGCTACGGCTTTTTGAGTGAGAACGCCAATTTCGCCTCCATCTGTGAGAGCTGCGGCCTCAACTTCATCGGCCCTCCCTCCCACGCCATCGCTGCCCTCGGCGATAAAGCCCAGGCCAAAGCGACCGCCAAAAGCGTCAAATGCCCCGTTATTCCCGGTTCTGAAGGCATTGTCCCCGACGTCGATGCCGGCCTGAAAGAAGCGCGCAAGTTTGGGTTCCCCATTTTCATCAAAGCCGTCGCCGGCGGTGGGGGAAAAGGGATCCGGATCGCCTATTCTGAAGACGATTTCGTCAAGAAGTTCATGGCAGCCCGCACCGAGGCCGAGGTGAGTTTCAACAACCCCGAAGTTTACCTTGAAAAGATGATCGTCAACCCCCGTCACGTCGAAGTGCAGGTCATGGGGGACAAGCATGGCAATTACCTCTATCTCGGTGAACGGGATTGCACCATCCAAAGGCGCCGCCAAAAATTGATCGAAGAGGCCCCCAGCCCCAAAGTCAGCGAGAGTCTGCGCAAAAAAATGGGCGAATGCGCCGTTGCCATTGTGCGCGCCGCCAAGTATCACTCTGTCGGAACCGTAGAGTTCCTCCTCGATGAACAGGGCAACTTCTATTTCATGGAGGTCAATACGCGCATTCAGGTCGAGCACACCGTCACTGAAGAGCTTACCGGCATCGACCTCGTTCAGCAGCAAATCCGGATCGCGCAGGGAGAAAAACTTCCTTGCAAGCAAAAAGAGATCACCTTCAATGGGCACATCTTTGAATTCCGGATCAATGCGGAAAACCCCTTCAACCAATTTGCTCCTTCACCTGGTCAACTCGAGCATTATATCCCCCCCGGCGGCCCTCACGTCCGCGTTGACAGCGCCTGTTACAGCGGTTATCGGATCCCTCCCAACTATGATTCGATGATCGCCAAGCTCATCGTCAAGGGACGCGACCGAGAAGAGGCCATTCGCCACGCCAAGCGCGCGCTCCGCGAGTTTCATATTGCCGGTGTCCATACCACCATCCCTTTCCATCAATACATGCTTGAGGACAAAAAGTTTCTCAGTCATGATTACACCATCAATTACATCGACAACCTGATGGCAGATGGCTGTAACTTTACCCGTTGATCCTTTATGAAGGGCATCATCCTCGCTGGAGGCAGTGGGACCCGTCTCTATCCAGCGACCATTGCCCTCTGCAAGCAACTCCTCCCCATTTACGATAAACCGATGATCTACTACCCGCTCTCCGTCCTCATGATGGCTGGCATTCGGGACATCCTCATTATCTCCACTCCTGAAGATACCCCCCGCTTTGAAAGGCTCTTTGGCGACGGCGCCTCTCTCGGCCTCCACTTCCAATACGCCGTCCAGCCCAAGCCCGCCGGCCTCGCTCAAGCCTTTCTCGTCGGCGCCTCTTTCATCGGCCAAGACCCCGTCGCCCTCATCCTCGGCGACAACATCTTCTATGGCCAAGACCTCCCCGATCTCCTCGCTGCCGGGACCCAGCTCACCCAAGGAGGCCTCATCTTCGGCTATCACGTGAAAGATCCCCAGCGCTACGGCGTTGTCCACTTTGACAACCACATGCGGCCCCTCGGCATTGAAGAGAAGCCCCTCAAGCCCAAATCGAACTACGCCATTCCCGGCCTCTACTTCTACGGACCCGACGTCGTCGACATCGCCAAAACCCTCACAGCCTCTCCCCGCGGCGAGCTCGAGATCACCGACATTAACAAAGCCTACCTCGAACAGGGGCGACTCACCGTGCGCCTCCTCGGCCGGGGCCATGCCTGGCTCGACACCGGCACCTTCGACGCCTTCCACAAAGCCTCCGCCTTTGTCCAAGCGATCCAAGAGCGGCAGGGGATCAAGATCTCCTGCATCGAAGAGATCGCTTACCGGATGGGGTATATCGATCGGGAAGGATTACTGGCGCTCGCAGAGCGGTATAGCAAGAATGAGTATGGCGATTACCTAAGACATATCGCGAACGATTGTTGAATTTTTCCATGAAGAGCGAGCTGCTCCAGACCAGAGCCGTTCGTTCTTTCATCAGCACGGAGGCGCGAAGTGCGCAAAAGGGAGACGCAGAGGCCGAGAGAAGAATAAAATAAGAGGAAAAGCCCGGCCCTGCCGGGAGGAAGAGAGAAAAGGCTACCCAGCGCCTTGGTCAAAAATCTCTATTGATAATGAAAGGAGTGTTGTCTTTAATCGAGACAAAGGCAGATCGATCAAAGGAGGAGTTGCCCTCTTTCCTCTTACAGGTCATAACCACTTTTCTAGCAATCATTTCCATATTATTGATTTGAGAATGATCGTATGTTTCTATCCATACTGATTTGATTTCTTTTAGGTTCGGAAAATCGCGTCCCGCTTGATCCAGGAACTTTCCCGCTCCCAATAGCTCACCATTCGCACCCATCCCCGTCCGGCCAGGAACCCACTCTTTCCCTATATCTGTATCCGGCAGATTGTTTTTGTGCTTAAAAAGGTAGTGGCAAAAAATAGTTATGATATTTTGAAGAGGCGTTCCCTCTTTTTTTACATCTTCTTCTAAAGAGGATAAATTCTGAGATAAAGTGAGAAAAACTTTATTCTCAGGTGCATGAGGAAATCTATTAAAGCAACAATTTATAGAACCCTCTATAAAGTATTCAGAATAGACTGTGGAGGATGGAAAGAGTTCTGTTGATGAGTTAATTGTTGCCATTT
>CAYNWC010000106.1:0-4640 GCA_964400805.1 uncultured bacterium
TTGCTTCACGTCGGCCGAGCGGTGGATCACCAAGTTGTTTCCCTGTTCGAGCAGCAGCAAGCCATGGACGCGGAGAACCTGAAGCAGCGTTGCCATTACGTTGGCGGGTGTGACCGGCTCGTCGGAAACCACTGTTACCGTGAAATCCAAGTCGGCTTCTTCATAGAGGAAGTTGACTTTGCAGATTTTGCTCGCGAAGCGGATGTACTCGATGATGGAGACGGTATTGTAGTTGATTACATAGCCGTCGGCGGAGGGTTTGGGAGGGGATAAAGAAGGGGGTGTTTCAGGAGGGGAAATTTCTTTTATGATTTGGGCAAGGGGATCCGTCTTCGCCACTTCCTCTTCGCTAAAGAGAGACAGCGAGACGCAAAGGAACACAAAAAAGACATTTACGCGCATTGCGAACATCTAGAGTAGTCGACCTCTTTTGAATCGTAAGATACCCTGCATATTATTGCAACAGTTCCCTCTCTCTAGCGGGGTGCCTAAGAGTTTACCCTTTTCCACATAAAAATCCAGCATGATTAATGGAAAGAATTTCACCACCCGCGAACTTTGTTCGCGGGTGGTGAAAAATAATTAAAACACGCGGTGGAGGCTGAGGACGGCCGAGACTTTCTTGGGCAAAGAGGGACGGTGCGCGGTGAGTTTTTGCAAAATCTTCTCCGCTTGATGCTGGGGCGTGAGCAGAATCTCTTCAAGAATCAACGACTCCTCTTCGGATTGTCCGACGCCGAGCGAATGGAGAAAGAGCCTGTCGCCCGCGCTCCAATTGTCGGTGGTCTCGAGAAGCGTCGCATTGAGGTCAGCTCCCAAAGGGGGATTGGGGGTGGTGAGCTTGCGGATTTTTTGGCTCCCCTCGGGGAGGTGCCAAAGGGCGCTCGATTGGCAGGAGATGAAAGAGAGCTGATCTTTGTCGGGAGCGAGGAAAAGAAGGCAAAAGGCAAAGCGCTGCTCCGTGGCATCGGATTGAAGGGTTTGGTTGAGAGCCTGGAGCATTTTAAGGGGATGTTGGGCTTTCTGGAAGGCCATTCGCACCATGCCGCGGAACATGGCGGTGTGGAGGAGCGAGGCAACGCCGAGGTGAAGGGGCTCAGCGAGGACAATGCAATAGGCATTCTCGGGAAGATGGAAGAAGTCGAGATAGAGGCCGCTGAGCGATAGACCTTCGTGGACGGCGACGCCGATCTCAAGCTGGGGCCATTTGGGGGCCTTTTTGGGGATGAGAAGGGAGCGGGTGTGTTGGATGAGGTTGAGCACTTCTTCGGGGATTTCTTCGAGTTGCTCTTCAGAGGTTTCCGAGAGCGCGCGGATGTATTGGGAGATATCGGTGATGAAGTCGACGATATCCTGATACCTCTCGCGAGGGTCGATCTTGAGCGCTTTTTCAATGATGGAGCGCAACGAGCGGGGGAGGAGGGCGAGATGGATGACCCCATGGCTGAGACGCCCTAAGATCAGTTCATAGGCGATGATGCCGAGCGAATAGATGTCCGAGGCATAGGTGACGTGGAGGGGATGCTCTTTTTGCTCGGGGCTCATGTAGGTGGGAGTTCCCATGAGCCGCTTTTTTTGGGTGATCCGCTCTTTTTCGACGTCGCTGTGGAGCTGCGCAATACCGAAGTCGATCACTTTGATTTCACCCGTTTCAGTAATGAGGATGTTCTCCGGCTTGAGATCGCGGTGAATAACGCCATGCGTGTGGAGATGGCAAAGGGCATAGGCGACTTGAAGGATGATCTCGAGGGCCCTTTTCTGTGTAAGCGACTTTTGCTGGATGAACTGGCGCAGAGAAATGCCCTGAATAAACTCCATGGCGATATAGAGCCCCTTTTCCCACTTCCCCTGTCCGTAGAGGTGGACGATGTTGGGGTGATTGGTGAGGCCGATGATCTCTGCTTCTTTTAAAAAACGATTCGCCATCTCTTTATTTTTGAGATATTTGGGGAGAAGGACTTTGATGGCGATGGGCTGCCCGGTTTCCGGATGGAGGCCGAGATAAAGGACGCTCATTCCCCCTTTGTTGAGGAGGCTTTCGATTTTATAGGGGCCGATTTCTTTGGGAAGAGGATGGGAGCGGGAAGAGCCTGCATGGAGATCGGGAAGGGTGGTCTGTTTGTGAAAATCATCCACCGATTTCAAGAATCCGTACGCCGAGGGTTTCTCCCAAATGGACCAATTCTCCGCGGCCGACGGTCTGCCCGTTCACTGTGAGCGCAACGCCCTGATCGGGATGGATGGGCAGATCGAGCGTGTTGCCCGGCGTGAGGTGCATGAGGTGATCGAGCGACATCTTCAATCGACCGATTTCAACGGTGACCACAACGGGCAATTCCTTGAGCGCCACCACTTCTTCCGAAGGGGCATTTTTTTGATCCATGGGTTCCTCGTAATAAAAGGCGTAATCGATCAGTTCGATTTTATTGTGCCTGATTTTGACGTTGAAGAGGGGGATTGTCTGCAGCATGAGCATGGCAACGCCCTCTCCTTTATGCGCATCGTAGCTTCCTCGATCGAGGATGACAACGTCTCCCTCTTGGGTCTGTTTCCATTCAGCTGGAGAGAGGGAGACTGATCCAGTGCGCACGCCGACGACCAATTGGGTCATTCGGGCCAGTTCGGTGGGGATGTACTCGGAGGGAAGGTGGGCAAAATGGCGCACCCAGGCGGTATGGAATTCGGCGGGAATGACAAGACGGCCCCAGCAACTCTTCTGATCGACCTCGATTTCGACGTCGACGCAAAAGGCTTTTCCGAATGCGCCTTCCTCTTCGCTCATTTGGAGTGTCAGTTCCTTCAGCGGAGCGATTCCGTGGGCCGCTTCGAGCGCCTCGAGCATCAAGTAGCGATAGAAACCCTCTTGCAAAATTTCGGAAGAGAGCCCCTTCTTACCGCCCCGCTTCATCATCCAGGAAGTGAGCTTGCGCATGTCTTCGTGAGAAATCATCCAATAGACAGTGCCGAGCGGAGCGATGGTCAGGGGGAGCGTCACGCTATTTGCGAGTCCCTGTTTGATCTCCGATGCCTCGCGCCAGTCGGCCTCTCGTCCACGGAGGATTAGTTTCGCGATTCCAAAGCGCGCAGCCAAAAGAGAGGAAAAATGGGCCCAATCGAATGGAGGCGCATTCCCAAACAGAGGGATCGCGTTCTGTTCTGGCAGTTGGGAGGTCACTCTTCTGACCCAAGCGAGGGGTGCCATATTACTTTCTCCTTTCTCCTAGATCGCCGCCGCCTGCGTCGCCCCTCTCTTCCCCTTTGTCCTTGCGGAGGAAAACGGGTCGATCGAGCGTATAATCCGCTTCGAGCCGATTGACGCGGAAGTTGAAGTTCCCATTCTGGAAGGCTGTCACCAAATTCGGGATATTCTCTTTAAACGCGGTCACAGCGGCGTCACTTCCGCTCAGGCGGATATTGAAAGAATCGGGCGCCGTCGCATATTTTTCAATGGTAATTGTCGCGCCGAAGAAGCGGGAGCGGGCGTAAGAGGGGTTGTTCAGCACGATTTGAGTGCGGCTGACCCCGGGCGTTGCGCTCAGTGCGTAGATCGTTCCCACCATCTGGAAAAACAGAGGAATCGTCGCCGGGTTTAAATAGGGCATCGCTTGCTGGGCTGCCGCGACCGCCGCCGGTTGAATGTGCGTGGCGAAGGGAGGCAGATTCGAGACGTCCACCACCATTTTTTGATCCTGTTGCTTATGGCCCCCTTCTCGCTCTTCCCGTCTCTGCGGAGGGGCTCCTGGACCTTGCGTCAAGAACTGTTCTTCTTCTCTTTTTTCTGCCGCGGTTTTCTTATGCGGTTTTTTCGAAGAGATTTCCTCTTTGGTTACCGGCTTTGCCGTTTCATGGAAGGGTTTGGGAAGCGCTTTCGCTTCTGCTTTGCCTTTGGGTTCTTCTTTGGCCTTGGGGGGAACCATCGGTTTTCCTGGAGGCCCGAATGGAGAGGGTTCTTTTTTCTCCGTGGAGGGCGCTTTGCCCTTCGCTGGCGCTGCCGGGCGATTCATCGAGCGGGGCGTCTCTTGGAAAGAGGGCGGTGGCGTTGGCTTGTCGGGAGGGAAGTCCACCTCGTCCCAAAATTCTTCCGATTGGGGCAGTGCGCCTTCCGCGGCCTCTTCGTCCTCCCCAGTTGGAGAGTTCTCTGGGGGCCTTGCTGGCACAGGTGGCGGGGCTTCAACATCCTCATCGGGCTTTTTTCGGCTCGAGCGAATGCCTCCTTCTTCTTTCGGCGTTGGCGATTTTTTCGCATGGAGATCGAACACGGTCGGATGTTCTTTCGGCTCCGTTTCTGTCGCGTCGTCGCTCATGTATTTCTGAAATTTGCGCTTGCGGGTCTCATCGGCGTCCACTTCGCGCACCTTTTCCACTTTGCCTTTGCTTGAGATTTCTTCGCGCGCCGCTTTCGATTCGTGGCCTTGTCCTCTTGGAGGGATCCGAGATGGGGGGTCGCTATTGCTCATTGGTTTCTCTCTTTCTCTTTTCGGCTTCTCTCTTCAATCGCGTATGGGTGGTCGAGCCTTGATCGTCTTGTTCCAGACCTTCCTTCTGCTCGCTCCAGTAGCGCACTTCCTTTTCCCATTCTAACTTGTGGATCTCTAGTTTCTCTAGATCCTTCTTTCTTTGAAAGAGTTCTTCTGTCGCCA
>CAYNWC010000107.1:0-4618 GCA_964400805.1 uncultured bacterium
CCGCCGCAATAGAACTACGAGACAGGAAGGAATTTGTATGACCAGTCTTTCTACGACTCCAAAGATCGAAATCGGTGTTCTCTATCCGCCCAAATGTTCCGCTCCATGTACGGAGCTGGGACATGCGAAACATATCAAGGATTACTTTCTCCCCAACACGCTTTATGTTCGAGTGGCAAAAGCCACAGACGCCTCTTTAAAGGCCTATATCATTTGGTATCAAACCAGGGAAAAGTGGACGCGCATTAATGAGGATAGAGGGGTTGACGGATGGAGTCCGATTGCTCGTTGTGAAAACAAATTGGCAAAAACCGTTAAGAAAAACGTAACGCTTTGTGACTCAAACACTTTATCCGCCTTCCGAGAAGGACCGTCAAGTTCGTTTGTCGCTGCCGTTAAAGCAGAACTACTCAACCGACAAGTGATTTAGTTTGCAATCGAGTTTTTGGTAGTTGTGAGGACTACGGCAAAAAGCGCTCTTTGGGCCCTGGCTCGGTGGGCATTCGCATCTTGAATTGATGCCGGTGGGTTGCCAGCCATCGGTAAAAAATATCTCCCACAAACCCAGGCAAAAAGGACAAAATCCCCACGAGTCCCCACCCATTGCCGGCGAGCCAATAGACGCGCAGGATCGCGCGGGAGCGGATCCAAAACGACCTTTCTGTGGAGAGGTAATTTTCTACGAGGACGAGGCTGTTGGCCCTCCTGAGGGGCGCTTGGGGGCCGATGAGAATGTCGCGCGCTGTCTCCCCATTGAGGGGCGCAAAGAGAAAGTGACGCTGGACATCGAGCTCTAAAATATGCCTCACAGCCGCGTGGCAAAGGGGGCACTCCCCATCAAAAAAAATCAAGTGCTCGTACATGGAATCACCTGCGGCCTTTCTTTTTTGATCTGATCGAATCGGCGCGCCAACTCCAACACTTCCGCCTCGCTGCACGTGCCGCTATAGATCTTCAGCTTAATCTCTTCTCGCTGCTGCATCCAGTGCCTCTCGAGCATCCGCTGCACGGTCTCGATAAAGCAACTCATCGCCTTTTCCCGATTGACTCGCTTCTGCAAGATCTCCGCCATAAAGAGTTGCTGCTCTGCTTGCTCCAAATCGATCGCTAATGTCAAGAGATCGCGCGGCTTATTTTCCTTAGACGCAGCGAGATATTTTTCAAAGAGACTGCGCCCCGCCACCACGCGAAAGTGCTCGGGTTTGAGGTTCGTTTCCGCAAGGGTCACCAACTGTGGGCAGCTCTCCCCCATCAGAAAGAGCCAGCGGAGCAAGTCAGCCTCCAAAATCCGATCGGGATCGATCTCAGTAAAGGTGACGCTGGCCGATCGCTTGATGTAAACTTGAGGCGTATTGTGCTCTGGAGCTCCAATGATCGACTCGGGTGTCTGCGTGAGGCGCGCGAGCTTGCGGAGCGACTCATGAACCATCAGAGGATGATCCCAATCGCGGATCCGCTTGGCAATGGATTGGACAAGCTCATTTTTCCCCGCGGGCGATTGGATGTTGATCGACTTGGAGAGATGCGCGACGAGAAAGGTGAGATAATCGACCGCTGTGTCGAGCCGCTTTTGCCACTCTTCGGGCCCCTTTTCTTGGAGCATCAGATCGGGATCGCACTTTTCAGGCAACTGGACGACTAAGACATCGATCCCCTCTTTTTGAAAGATATGCCCCACCTTCACCGTGGCCTCTTGACCCGCCGTATCGCCGTCGAGGGCTAAATAGATCTGCCGCACGCCCAAATGGATGAGCTCTTTCGCATGATCTTCCCCAAACGCCGTCCCCTGCCCGGCCACTGCCCAAGGAAATCCCGAATAGATGAGGCGCAGCGCATCGATCTGCCCCTCAACCACCAAAGCGCGTCGATCTTTCGCGATCGTCTTCCTCGAAAAGCTGAGACCAAAGAGCACCTTGGACTTTTTAAAGAGGGGCGTCTCAGGCGTGTTGATGTATTTACCGCCAAACGTATCGGTCTTATACTTGCGCGCCGAAAAACCGATCACGGCGCCCACGGCATCGCGGATCGGGATCGTGATCCGGTCGGAGAAAAATTCTCTCCCCTTCGACAAGAGCCCCGCCTCTTCGAGAACCGCGTTGGAGATCTTTTGCTCCCCCATTGACTTTAAGAAGATCTGCGGAATTTTCGGGGCAAGGCCGAGCTGAAAGGTGTTGATGAAATCGAGCGTGATGCCGCGGCTATAGAGATAGTCGAGCGCCGCATGCCCTTCGAGCGTGTGGAGCAGATAAAATTGGTAGAATTGACACGCCCGCTCTAGAGCATCTTTCAGGGCCACCTTGGGAGGGCCCTTGGGGCGCTGCTCATCGTGGGACTCTTCGAGCTGCACGTGGAACCGCTCGGCCAAATTCTCCACCGCCTCGAGGAAACTCATCCGCAAATGGGTCATCAAGAACTGGATCGCATCGCCATGCGCCCCGCAGCCGAAGCAATGGTAATGGCTATCGCCCCGCTGGATCACAAACGAGGGGGTCTTCTCCTCGTGAAACGGGCAGAGCCCCTTGTAGGCCGCGCCAGCGCGCTGCAGCTTCAAGTAGGGAGAGAGGACCTCGATGAGGTCGATGCGAGAGCGCAGGAGTTCGAGACTTTCTCTAGAAAATGTGCCCATTTAAATGTAATTCTCCGCTTCTGCCGATTTTTCAGGTAGCTGAAAACGCGTTTATGATAGCATACCAGTTTATGACTGTCACTCCGATGATGTCCCAGTGGCAAGCGTGTAAGGCGCAGGCAAAAGAGGCGCTGCTCCTCTTCCGTTTGGGCGATTTTTACGAGGCGTTCTATGAAGACGCCCAAGTGATGTCGAAAGCGGTCGGCCTCACTCTCACCGCGCGTCAGGGCACACCCATGTGCGGCGTCCCCTTCCACACCGCTGAAGTTTACATCGACAAATTGATCGCCAAAGGGTTTAAGGTCGCCGTCGCGGAGCAGACCGAAGATCCCAAATCAGTCAAAGGAATCGTCAAGCGGGAGATCGTCCGGATCGTCACGCCGGGCACCATCATTAACTCGCAGCTCCTCTCTGACAAGAAGAATAACTTTTTCGTCTCCGTTGCCCAAGGAGCGAAGGGCTTTGGCCTTGCCGTGCTCGACCTCACCACGACCGAATTTCGGGCGCAAGAGTTTGAGAAGGAGCAGGAACTCATCGATGAACTCTGCCGTCTGCGCCCCTCCGAGTTTCTCGTCTCTAAAAGCTTCGAGTTTCTCAAAGAGCTCTCTCACCTCTTCCCCTTTATCGCCAACACCAAAGAAGCGCTCCATCAAAAGCTCGCCTTCGACGTCCTCACCGCCCACTTTGACGTGCAGAATCTCGACGGTTTTGGCCTCCGCGGGCAAGCCGCCGCCATCACTGCCGCCGGCTCCCTCCTCCTCTACCTCAAAGAAGAACTCAACCTCCCTCTCGAGCACATCACCTCCATCCAAAACACCTCCCTTTCCCAATTCATGGCTCTCGACCGCTCCACGCTCCGCAACCTCGAGCTCACCGAATCGCTCGTCGATCTTCTCGATGAGACCTGCACTCCCATGGGTGGGCGCCTCCTGCGCCATTGGCTGAAGTATCCCCTTCTCTCCGTCCCCGCCATTGAAGAGCGGCAAAACGAACTCGCCTTCTATCTCGCCCGTCCTCTCGAGAGCAAAATCGCCCGCGAGCTCCTCTCTCAAGTGCGCGACCTCGAGCGGCTCACCATGAAAACCGCCGCCCGCTACGCCACCCCGCGCGATCTCTTCGCTTTGGGCATGTCCCTCTCCCAAATCCCCGCCCTCAAAACCACTCTCTCCGAACCCCAACTCTTCGACGCCGCGCCCCTCGCCCAAAAAATTCTCTCCGCCCTCAACGACTCTCCTCCCTTGCGCATCGGTGAAGGGGAGATTTTTCGCGACGGCTACCATCCCGAACTCGATCGCCTCCGCACACTCACCAAAGACTCGCTCAGTTGGATGGCCCAATATCAACTCACCCTCCGCGAGCAAACCAATATCAAAACCCTCAAAGTCGGCTACACGAGAGCCTTTGGCTACTATATCGAAGTGAGCCGCGCCCAAAGTGAAAAGATCCCCTCCACCTTCCAACGGCGTCAGACCCTCATCAACGCCGAGCGCTTCATCACCGAAGAGCTCAAGCAATTCGAGCATCAAGTCCTCACTGCTGAAGAGCGCTCCAAGGCCATCGAGGCCGAGCTCTACGAGCAGCTCCGCGCCGAGATCGCCACTCACGCCCCCGCCTTCCACAGCGCAGCCAAAGTCATCGCCCGGATCGACGTTCTCCTCTCTCTCGCTCAAATCGCCGACCGATTCCGTTGGACGCGCCCCACCATCGATACCTCAGACACCCTCTCCATCACCGGCGGCCGTCATCCCGTCATCGAAGCGGCCATCGGCTCCGCCTCCTTCATCCCCAACGACACCACTCTCAGCCCCAACCAGCAGCTCATGCTCATCACCGGCCCCAACATGGCCGGCAAGTCGACCTACATCCGGCAAGTCGCCCTCATCGCCATTCTCGCGCAAATCGGCTCTTACGTCCCCGCCACCTCCGCCCACATCGGTCTCATCGACAAAGTCTTTTCCCGCATCGGCGCCAGCGACGATCTCGCCCGCGGCC
>CAYNWC010000108.1:0-4556 GCA_964400805.1 uncultured bacterium
GAAATAAATGGGGCGATCGACGGGGCTCGAACCCGCGACATTTGGATCCACAATCAAACGCTCTAACCAACTGAGCTACGACCGCCGTGGAAAGACCCTGAAAATCTTATCTGATAGGAGCGAATTCGTCAAATGAAACAGGAGGAAGAGGTAAAGGGGGATGGTCCAAGCGGGAAAGGAAGGGACGTAGAGGGAATAGTCGAGGGCGACGGGAGGATAGGCTGCGAGGTCGAGGAGTTGGGCCGTGAACCAGTCAGTGAGGAGGAAGAAGGGGGTGGAGAGGAAAGGGAAGAAGAGGTGGACGAGGAGAGAGACAAGGAGGGCAAAGAGGGCCGCGCTGACGAGGAAGGGAAAGAAAAGGTTATAGAGGATGCTGAGGAGGGGGAAGCGATGAAAGTGGTAGAGAAGAAGGGGGAGGATGGCGATGTTGACTGAGAGGGTGGTGGCGAGGGCTGCGAAGCGCTTGGGGAAGAGGGGGAGAAAGAAGAGGATCCCAAAGCAGCTGAGAAAGCTGAGCTGAAAGCCGAGATGGTCTCTGATGAGGGGGTCGAGGAGGAGATCGACCGTGAGGGCGACGCCGAGGAGGTTGAGCCCCGTCGCGTGGCGGCCTATCAGCTTGCCGACGAGATAGAGAACGGCTACGAGCCAGCTCCGCTGCACGGCGGGAAGGGAGCCGACGAAGAGAAAGTAGACATTGATGGCGATCAAGAGAGCGATCAGCTTGGGGCGATAGGAGAGAAAGAGGCCGAGAAAAAAAGAGCAAAAGGCGATGAGGATCGCAAAGTGAAAGCCCGAAATCGCGAGGATGTGCTGGAGTCCCAGGCGACTAAACTCAAAGCGGAGCGAACGATCCTCCACATCGCCGGTAATGAGAGAGCTGAGAAATGAGGCTGTTCGAGGGCGGGATAATTTTTGTGTGAGGAGATGGCGGAACCGCTCTTTCATTTGGTAGCGCAGCTCGGCAAGACTCCAGGTCTTCGGGACGGGAGTCCATTCTTTCGCCCGAAACCGATAGTCGTAGGGCTTCTTCTCTTGCCACTTTCCGGTCAGGATGTAGTCGCAATCGGCCTTCGGGCGGTCCTTTTCGGGCATGTAGACGGAACAAGGGATGCGACGCCCATCGAGAAACGCCATCCCCCGATAGAGAAACCCCTTTTGGAAGAACGTCGCATGCGAGCGGACCGACGCGATCGAAAAATAGGCTTTGTCTCCGGAAGGAGGCGTCCCATAGAGACAAAAACTATAGAGGGCCCCGGCGAGCATGAAGAGGAGCGGGGCATAGGCGCCGAGCGAGAGGAGATAGACGCTCCATAGAAGAGGAAAGAGGTAATTCCATGGCGTATCCCAAAAGAGATAGCTGCTGCTGCCCACGAGCAAAGAGAGCCCAAACAGGAGCGCTGGCTGCTCTCTCCAAAAGGAGTTCATTTATGGACGTGGGGCATTTCTTCATCGACAGAGCGATTGATGAGACGCGCGCCCCGTTGGCGGGAGAAATAGGAGAAGAGCCACTCCATCAAAACGACGACCCGATTGCGGAAGCCGATCAGATAGAGAATGTGGACAAAACACCAGGCGAGCCAGGCCAAAAGGCCGCTGAATTGGATCTTCCCAAACATCCCGATCGCCTTGGTTTTCCCAATCGTGGCCATCGTCCCTTTGTCGAAATAGACGAAGGGAGGGCGCTCTTTTTTCGGGAGTCGCTTGCGGAGGATCTGCGCCACATAGCGCCCCTGCTGAATGGCCGGAGAGGCCAAGGCTGGAAGAGGTTTTCCCTTTTTATCCATCGCGCAGGCCGCATCGCCGAGGATGAAGATTTCTGGGTGGTTTGGAACGGTCAGATCGGCCTCGACCATCACGCGTCCTTGCCGATCGAGCGGAACATTGAGAGTTTTTAACACGGGGGAGGCTTGGTTGCCGGCGGCCCAGAGGATATTTTCGGTGGGAATGAGCATCCCTCCCTCAATACTGACCCCATCGGTCGAGACGCCCGTGACCCGTTTGCCGGTGATCACATTCACGCCAAAGTGTTCCAGGTATTTTTGCGCCTTCAGCGCGAGTTTCTCGGGATATACGGGAAGGATATGAGGAGAGCCTTCCACGAGATAGATCTTCGTTTTCGTCGTATCGATGCGCCGGAAGTTTTTCAACATCGTCTGATAGGCGATCTCTGCGATTGCGCCTGCCATCTCGACGCCCGTAGGGCCGCCGCCGATGATCACGAAATTGAGATATCGCTTCGCCTCGGAAATGCTATCGCACCGCTCCGCCTTTTCAAAAGAGATGAGGATCCTTTCGCGCACCTTCAGAGCATCGGCCAGAGTTTTTAAGCCCGGCGCGAATTTCTCCCACTGATCGTTGCCAAAATAGCAATGGCGCGCGCCGAGGGCGACGATCAGATGCTCATAGCCGATCCGATCGCCATTGCGCAGCACGATCTGGTGGTGCTCTTTGTCGATTTGGACGACTTCGCCCATCAAAACGGTCACATTCTCATAAGGGCTTAAGATCTCGCGGATCGGAACGGCGATATCGCCCGGAGAGAGAGAGGCGCTTGCGACCTGATAGAGGAGAGGTTGGAAGAGGTGGTGATTGGTCTTGTCGATGATCCAGACATCGAATTTCGAGTTGCCGAGGGATTTGGCTGCGTTGATGCCCGCAAACCCTCCACCGAGAATCACCACTTTCGCGTTCGCCATATTGTTCCAGTATATCCTTTACAGCATTTAAGAAAAGGGGTGAACTGATTGTTAAGAAACGGGTTTGTTTTTTCATCAGCGCAGAGGCGCAAAGCGCAAAAGGGAGACGCAGAGGTAGAGAGAAAAAAGAAATAGAATAAGAGAAAGAGTCAGGCCTTGCCTGGAGAAGGAGAGAGGAAGGAAGTTCCATTAGCTTCTTCGAAGATTGGCGTCTAGCGAGAGGGGAGATCCCCTCTCGCGCTCTCCCCCTTCACAGCCTAGAAGGTCAGTGCAGCACCTAGAGACTTCTCTCTTTTCCTCCAGGCAAGGCCTGATTTTCCCTCTTTTATTTATTTTCTTCTCTCTTCCTCTGCGTCTCCCTTTTGCGCTTTGCGCCTCTGCGCTGATGAAAAAACAAACCAGTTTCTTAACAAGGCGCTGAAATTTTTAGGTATTTATTTATCTATTTGTGTAAAAGTGGACAAGATGAATTCATTGGTTCGGAAGTTTTTTGCCGGTGATGGCGAAGCCCTCTTTAAAGAGTCCCGCTTTTTGAATGAAGAACCGGAGACGCGATGGGAGGAGATTTCCCTGAAAGCCCCCGATTTGCCGCGCGGTTGGTTTGAATTGAGTAGAGTTTCTGCGCGCGATCGGGTAGACTTTACGCGAGATTTTTGGTTGGATCGCATGCCGTACCATCCAAGCGCCCATCCTGAATTTTTTGAATTTTTCGAACAACTCGATGACGTGGCTGTGGTTCTCATGCGTCGTAAAGAGGATGAACCGTTTGTTTCTGAACTGGTCTATAGCCTGGCTGACAATAGCTGTTTTTTCCGCGGAAAACCCCCGGCTCGAGGGGACGATCTGCACGAGTTGAAAATGGAATTGGACGTCAATTTACCGCACGATTATCTCTCCTTTGCCCAGATTCACAATGGCTTTGGCAAGCTCTCTGAAATGGGACTCTTGGAGATCGGCGAGCTCGCTGTGACGCGGCGGCGCGTCATGGATCTGATCCTCAAAGCGACGCAGCGAGTCAAATCGGGAGACAAAGAGGTCGACCCAGGCGCCCTCATTCCTTTCTATGAAACTCTCGGACTCGCCTCCTTCCAGTGCTTCTATACCGATTGGTATCCCGGCAGTGAAATGGGGAACGTCTATCTATCGGGGATCGATGAGGCGCTCTCCGATGTAAGCGATAAAAAAGGATGGGCTGAAAACCTCGCCTTTCCCACCTTTTCAGAGTGGTTGGCCTACTATCTGCAGGGGATGAATCTGTGTACTTAGTCCAACACTTATACGAACAGCACAGCAAATATCTCGGCCTCGAACTGATTGCGGGATTGCCCGGTTTGACCCGCCGCATCAATAAGGCGGAAGTGCAGCGCCCCGGTCTCAGCCTGACCGGCTACCTCAAAGGGTTTGTCTCTGCGCGGATCCTCGTCTTTGGCAAACAAGAAATCGAGTTTTTGCGCGAGCTCGATTCGAAAATGCGCACCCAGCGGCTCCAAGCGATCCTCACCCCCTCGACTCCTGCCGTCATTGTCGCGCGCGGCTTTCCGCCGCCCAAAGAGCTGATCGCCCTCTGCGATAAATTCCACATCCCCCTTTTTCGCGCCACTTCGACCGCGACCAACTTGCTCAGCCGGATCACCTTCCTCCTCCTCGAGGAATTTTGCCCCAGCGTCACCCTTCATGGAACCCTCGTCGAAGTCTTCGGCGTCGGCGTCCTGATCCAAGGAGAATCATCGGTCGGAAAGAGCGAAGCCGCCCTCGGCCTCATCGAGCGGGGCCATCGCCTCATCTCCGACGACGTCGTCCGCGTCAAAAAGAAAGAGGGTTCCTATCTCGTCGGATCGGGCCCCGAGCTTACCCGCCACT
>CAYNWC010000109.1:0-4544 GCA_964400805.1 uncultured bacterium
GCCGTGCGGCGGCGGCGCCGTTTTGTCGCTACGGCAGTTCCTTCAACCTCTTCGCTCTCTTGCCAGTAGTGAATGCGAGAGCAGTGTTCGCAGAAGATGAGTCGCTCGCCTTTGCGCACCGCGTTCTCATGCTGCGCAGTGAGGGCGATGTGGCAGCCGCTGCAGGTTCGGTTTTCAATGGGCACGACAACGCGATCTTTCTTGTTGTTGAGCAGGCGTTGATAAATCCGCATGATCTCGGTATCGGCTGTTTTAGCGAGCGCATCGCGCGAACCCCTCAGCTCCGTCCCTTCTTGATTGATGAGCCGGATACTCTCTTTGATCTCGTTTTCTAAATTGCGGCTGCTCTCTTCCGATTGGGAGAGCGATTCTTTGATCTTGCCGAGGATCTCCTCTTCGAGATTGCGCTTGTCGATCAGATCCGACGTGATCTGCTCAGTTGCAATACGCTCCCGCTCAGAAGAGGTCATTTCGTGCGTCAAAGCATTGAACTCGTCGACTTTTTTCACCGTGTTCTGCTTCGCTTCGAGCTTTTTGATCTTCTCTTTGATCTCCACAATCTTGATCTCTTGTGCTGAGATCATCCGACTGAGCTCTGCGATCTCTTCTTGCTTTTCCCCTTGCTGCTTGTGAAGCTCTTGGCGCAGGGAGTCGATATGCTCAAGCTCTTGGAGGCGCTCTTTTTTCAGGCGCATTAAACGAATCATCTTCATGTCGAATTCTTGAATGTCGAGAACGACTTTTAGGTCTTGCAGCATGTTATAGAACCTCTGGAAAATAATCAGATTGTTGGAAATACTATACTGTTTGGGAGCTAAATCCCGCAAGCAATTACTCACGTCCCCCTATTAAGAGGCAGAAATGGTCTATCTAAAAAATTATTTTGTCAAAGTCCCCGAAGCCAACCGCACCTCTGCTGCGATCGCCTATATGGCCGCTCTCGACGCTGTGGCGGCCTCCTCTCCGGAGGTGGCTCGCGCGATCGTCCAAGAGCTCCACGACCAGCGCTCCCACCTCAAGCTCATCGCCTCTGAAAATTTTTCTTCCCTTCCCGTCCAGCTCGCTATGGGCAACCTCCTCACCGATAAGTACAGCGAGGGGTATCCGGGCCACCGCTTCTATGCGGGCTGCGAGAATGTCGATGCGATCGAAGGGGAGGCTGTCGAATGGGCTAAAAAAATCTTTGGCGCCGATCACGCCTATGTCCAACCCCATTCGGGAGCCGATGCCAACCTCGTCGCTTTCTGGGCCATCCTCGTCCACCGCATTCAAAATAAAGAGGTGGAGAGGCTGGGAAAAAAGACGCTCGATGAGCTCACCCCCGAAGAGTATGAGCGGGTGCGGCAACTCCTCGTCAATCAAAAGGTTCTTGGCATGTCCCTCGGTTCGGGAGGCCACCTCACCCATGGTTATCGGCACAACATTTCTGCGAAGATCTTCCATGCCTCTGCGTATGAGGTGGATCTCCAGACGGGCCGGATCGATTATGCGCAGCTCCAGGAGCAGGCGCGCCGCGAAAAGCCCCTCATCCTCATCGCCGGCTACTCGGCCTATCCGCGCCTCATCGACTTTGCCAAAATGCGCGAGATCGCCGACAGCGTCAATGCGGTTCTCCTCGTCGATATGGCCCATTTCGCCGGCCTCGTGGCGGGCAAAGTCATGACGGGCCCCTACAACCCCATTCCCTTTGCCCACGTCGTCACCTCGACTACCCACAAAACGCTCCGCGGACCCCGCGGCGGCCTCGTCCTCTGCACCGATGAATACCGCGATGTCGTCAACAAAGGATGCCCCATCGCCCTCGGCGGCCCTCTGCCCCACGTCATGGCCGCCAAAGTGCTCGCCTTCAAAGAGGCCTCTACGCCCGCTTTCAGTCATTATGCCCACCAGATCGTCGACAATGCTCGCGCCCTCGCCGAAGGGCTGATGCAGCATGGCGTCGATGTGCTGACCGGAGGCACCGACAATCACCTTCTCGTATTGAACGTCGCTAAGAGCTTCCATCTCACGGGCCGCCAGGCGGAGACGCTCCTGCGCGAGGCCAAGCTCACGGTCAACCGCAACGCCATCCCCCGCGATGCCCATGGCCCCTGGTATACTTCCGGCGTCCGGATGGGAACCCCCGCCATCACCACCTTGGGAATGAAGCCTCCCCAGATGAAGGAGATCGCCTCGATCCTCTATGACCTCCTCAAAGAGGCCAAACCATCTCCCGATGAGAAAACAGGAGGGGCTTCCCGGGCTAAGGCTCATGTCCCCCTCCCGGTTCTGCAGAGGGCCCAACAGCGCGTTGCCGAGGTGCTTAAGGGGTTCCCTCTCTATCCCGAATTGTTGGTTTAGTGTGCAAAGTAAGTGGAGGTATAGTTAAATCGGTGCTTCCGAAACTAAGGGAGTTGTTACTATGTCTATAAGACCTGTTATGAATCCAGTAAACCCTAACTTGCCAGATGGTATGGCTGAACCACGGGACTATACTCAGCAGCGAGACAGAGAAGAGATGGCCATTGGACTCCCTACGTCGTTCACGGTCGAAAAGAAAGAAAATTTTGAGAACCTCCGCAATGCACCTCCGGAGGTCGCAATCACACTTTTTTTTACAGACGAGAAAAGACCCTCCTAAAAAGTAAAATTCTTCCAATCCTCGACTAAAAATCCCTCGGCAGGGAAAATGAGGAGAAAGGGAGTTGCCATATGCCAGAAGTCGAACGCGAAGAAAAACCAAAATTTGTCATCGATAAACTCGATCACGCCCTGTTAGAAAAACGGCGCATTTTCCTGTCGGATGCCGTTGATTCTGAAAGTGCTAAAGACATCATCCGGAAGCTCTGGTATCTCGACCATCTGGCCCCCGGCAAGCCCATTCTCTTCATTATCAATTCTCCCGGCGGATCGGTCGATTCGGGCTTTGCGATCTGGGACCAGATCAAGATGCTCTCTTCTCCGGTCTTCACCCTTGTCACAGGTCTTGCTGCTTCCATGGGCTCTCTCCTCAGCCTTGTCTCGGGCAAAGGAAAGCGCTTTGCGACCCCCAACGCGCGCATCATGATCCACCAGCCCCTCATCGGTGGCGTCATTCGGGGACAGGCGACCGACCTCGAAATCCAAGCCAAAGAGATGCTTAAAACTCGCTCTCAGATCGTCGACGTTTACGTCGATGCGACCGGTAAAGATCGGAAGGCGATCGAAAAGGCCATTGACCGGGACAATTGGATGACGGCAGAAGAGGCCCGCGATTTCGGCCTCATCGACAAGATCGTCACCTCGATGAAAGATGTCGAAGCGCTCCTTCGGTAAGTACCAAGGCGCGGGCAACGATTTCATCCTCATCGATGACCGCGCCCTTTCGTTCGATCCCTCCTCCGTCTCTGCTCTTTGCCATCGAAAATATGGCATTGGCGCTGACGGCGTGATTCTTTTGCAAAATGACCCCGTCGCCGACTTTCGCATGCGCATTTTCAATGCTGACGGCTCTGAGGCCGAAAGTTGTGGCAATGGTCTGCGCTGCCTCGCCCGTTTCCTCCTCGATCTCGGCTTCCCCAAACAAACCTACCGGATCGCCACGGCCAACCGCATCGTCGAAACCAACTTTATCGGCGATCGGATCTCCGTTCAGATGGGCCCCCCGCGTAATGTAAAGCAGCTTTACATTAACGGACAGGAGGTCTACTCCCTCGATACTGGCGTTCCTCATCTAGTGATCTTCGTGCCCGATCTTCCCAATCTCAATGTCGCGCAAGAGGGGACTCTTTGGCGTCATCATCCTCACTTTCAGCCGCGAGGGACCAATGTCAATTTTGTTGCCCTGCCAAATCAAAACACCCTCTCTGTGCGCACCTTTGAACGGGGCGTAGAAGGAGAGACGCTCGCCTGTGGCACAGGGGCAACGGCTGTGGCTGTGATTGCCTCCCAGATCTATCGCTTGCCCAATCCCATTCGCATTGTTTTTCCCGGGGGAGAGCTCGACCTCCATGTCAACGGCGACGATGTCCGTATGATCGGCTCAGCCGAGAAGGTTTTTGAGGGAGTGCTTAAAATAAGCCGGTTGGCTTAAAATAAGGCATATGGTCATAAAGCGAAAAAGCCGCGCTGTAAAGAAGAAGTCGAAGCAGACCCTTTCGTCGATTAAAAGGAAGTCTCTGCCCATATTGAGAAGACACAATGTGAAGCGCGCTGCCATTTTTGGTTCTTTTGCTCGTGGAGAGGAAAAGGCGAGTAGTGATGTGGATTTCCTGATCGAATATAAGGGCAAAGATAAAACGCTGTTTGACTTAGTAGACTTAAAGTCAGAGCTCGAAGAAACTCTCGATCGTAAAGTCGACCTTGTTACCTACGGTTCGATTTTTTGGAGAATCCGGGATAGCGTCCTTGCCGAACAGATTGTGATTTTGTGAAGAAAGATCCGTTGGGGGAATATTTTTTAACCACCCGCGAACAAAGTTCGCTAGAGATCACAGAGCTCACAGAGAAGAAAAAATAGAATATCTTATCTGGGGAGCGCGAGGGCTTCCCTCGCCTCTGTGTTCTCTGTGGGCTCTAGCGAACTT
>CAYNWC010000110.1:0-4528 GCA_964400805.1 uncultured bacterium
CCAAAGAGACTCTCTTTCCCATTGGATCGTGCACCAAGGCGTTCACTAGTTTTCTGATGGGAACCCTCGTCGACGAAGGCGCTGTCTATTGGGATGAACCGGTGATCGATGTCTTGCCTGAGTTTCGACTGTGGGATGCCTTTGCGACTACGCAGCTGACGATTCGCGATATGCTCACCCATCGAACGGGGATGCCGCGCCATGAATTTGCCTGGTACAACTCGAAACTGACTCGCACTGAAATGTTGAAGCGGCTCCGCTACCTGCAACCCTCTTATGCGTTGCGCGAACGATATCAATATGGGAATCTCATGTACTTTGCTGCGGGGTTGGCGATGGAAGCGGTGACAGGGCAAAGTTGGGAAGATCTCGTCCGAAGCCGTATTCTGAAACCCCTTGGCATGAGTCAGACGAATTTTTCGATCGAAGAGATGCAAAAGAGCTCTAATTACGCCTTTCCCTATCTCGAAAAAAATGAAATGCTGAAACAGATTCCTTTCCGCGGTCTTTCGGTGATTGGGCCGGCTGGGTGTATCAATTCGAGCGTGGACGATCTGACCCATTGGATCCAAATGCAATTGGCAGGGGGTATCTATCGCGATCAAGGGCTGATTAGTCCCGCGACGCTGCAAGAATTGCATGCTCCACAGGTCATTATTCCGGGGGCTCCTGAAACGCAAGACTCGCTCCTTTATGCTTATGGAATAGGTTGGACGGTTCTCTCCTATCGAGGGTACTATCTCGCCAGTCATGATGGGGTTTCTGATGGATTTACCTCTGTGGTTGCTTTGGTGCCCGGCCAAAATGTGGGTATCGTCGTCCTCGCCAATAAAAATATGACGGCTCTTCCCCGCTACCTCTCCTTTGAGATGCTCGATCAGTTGCTCGACCTACCCTCCCGGGACTGGTTTAAAGAGGGGATCGAAAGCATCCGAAAGAATAAGGAAACGGCAAAAGAAACCAAGCTCCACGAAGATCTACTGCGTAAGAAAGACACTTCTCCCTCTCACTCTCTCGAGAAGTATGAGGGGGCCTATGAGAATCCTGGTTATGGAACAGCGACCGTTGAGCTTGTCGATGGCAGGCTGGAAATTAACTATAACGATCTGATTTTCGTCCTTGATCATTGGCACTATGACGTCTTTCGCGTCTGTCAAGAAAAGCAGGATATGATTGTCTCCTTTGAGGGATCGAAATTCACCTTCTGCAACAGCCCCAATGGAGAGATCGGCGAACTCCGCATTCCTTTTGAGCCGACCATAGGAGATATCGTCTTTCAGAAGAAGCACACGGAAAGGCTTTCGACCCTGAACTATCTCAAGCCCTTTACGGGCATCTATGAGATCTATGGATATACCGTCGAGATCATGATTCGCAACCACAAGCTCATTGCGGTCATTCCTGGCCAGCCCAATTATGAACTCGTTCCCGCTGCTGAGAACGAGTTTACCGTCAAGACGATGACAGGTTCTACCGTCCGTTTTGTGATGAACGACGAAAACCAAGTCCAAGAAGTGCTCCTGATCCACCCCTACGGAGCCTTCTCCGCCATGCCCAAAAAGTAAAAGAGGGGGGAAAGGGAGGTCCCTTTTCCCCGTCCCCCTATCCCCCCGCTTCGCGTGGTCAACTAGGGTTCAGTACGCGCATTGGAAACGAGGCTGCGGAAACGAGAAAAAGGTTCTTAAATGAACCTTTTTCTCGCGGAGCAGTTTCTCCTAGAAGTCGACGGTGACGCGGGTGGTGAGACCGTAGAGGGAGAGGAGGCTGGTGCTGAGCCAGGTTTCTTTCGCTTGAGAGGCGCTGCCGGAGGTGGAACGGTAGATCTCTTGGAGATTGAACCAGACGTTCATCTCGAAGCCCGCAAAGACCTCAATGCGATTTTTGGGGTAGTTCCGCTGCCAAGAGGGGCCGAGGAGCATTTGTCCAGTAAAGACGGGACGGATGTCGCTATAGGAGGCCTTGCGGAGGGGAACATTCGGATTGTAGGCAGGATTGGGTTGAAACGTGGAGGTTTGCTTGGCTTGATTATCATAGGTGCCCATGAGAAGGCCAAAGGACCAAAGACCTGTCATATAGAGCTCTCCTGTCCAGTACCAGTCAGCCATAGAGCCTGTTTTCAGACCGCCGCCGATATATTGCCACTTGTTGCGAATGACGGTGGAGTTGGAAGACCCATCGCCATAACGGACTTTCCAGTCCTGCTCGAGCCAGGCAATGGTGGCGCCGCCCAAAATGCGGAGACGGAGGTGGGGGTTGGGGAAAAAGACGCGAGAGACTGCCATATCAAAGACGTCGTAAAAGAGACGGATGTGCGACGTGGCTGACGAAACAGGATCGGTGAAGATCTGGGGCCAAGTGCCAGTTAGATAGTTGGCTGCAGGTGCGGGTTTGCTGGCATGATCGTGCCCTTCGTTCGCGATTCGGGTGTATTGCCATTTGACTTCCCAATAATGGGGCGCTCTAAAGTAGAGGAGCGCGATGCGGAATCCCGGATCCATGTCGTAGCCGGCCGTTTGAAATGTCCCTTGCGCATAAGAGGGGGTTCCCCAGGCATTGTCCTTCATCGTTAATGCATAGTCGAGAGCTCCTTCGGCGACAGTCCAATAGAGGAGTTCGGCATGGACCGAATAGATTTGAGCGTCTTTCCGAAAGAGATCGGAGTCAAACGGCGGCGGTTGCGGTTTCTTTTCCCGTTCCTCAATCACATGTTGCAGGTGAGAGGATTGGCTTTCTGGTTTGCTCATAGAAAATAGAGGAAGTGAAAAAACGAGAGCGGTAACAATCCATTTCATGGTATGATTTTCTCCTTCGCTGAGCATAGAAAAAAGAAATTGAAAATTCAAGAAAATTGTTGGAGTTTGACATGAAAAAACTATGTGTTATTTTGCTCTCTTTCGCATCGACTACGTTTGCCGTATTGCCCCCCTTGGCGCAAAGCACCCGAGAGTTCAAGGCGCTGCTCGCCGATCCGCGGTTTCAAGATGCTTTAGGCAACGGTGAAATGATCCAAGACATCCTCCGCACCAAAGAGGGATTTTTAGTGATGACGCAAAACTACGCGCTGCGCGTCGATGTGCAATATGTGCCCCGTGAGACGAAGATCGCAGGCCCCGCTCAGTTCACGTTGCACTTCTATGATCCAATCGATGTAAGAACTGGGGAATTAAGGCAGTCTACATCGCTGGGTGAGACCCGAGAATGGGAAAGAGGCCAGTAACTCCCGCGGCGAGCGTCTGAATCGAGATGGCGGCCAAAATCAAGCCGCCTAAGCGGTTGATGATGTTGATGCCCGATTTGCCGAAGATCTTTTCGAGATCGGCGGCAAAATAGAGGATCGTCCCCATGGCAAAGGCGACGAGAACGGCAGAAACGCTGATGATGATCTGATTGAGTACGCCGGGAAACTGATTGACGCTGACGATCACCGTGCTGATCGCTCCGGGACCTGCGATGATGGGGATGGCCAAGGGGACGATCGCTCCCAAATCGCTCTTTTTCTCTTTCTGCTCTTCGGCCGTATTTTTCATGGGACTCTCTTCCGCGTTGAGCATGGAGAGAGACATCATGAAAAGGACGACGCCCCCTGCAACCTGGAATGCGGGGAGTCCAATGCCGAGCACCATTAGGAGAGGCGTGCCGACCCATGTCACAACCAGAAGAATGATCCCCACAGCGTAGGCGGAGAGCAGTCCCGTCTGCCGCTTCTCTTCGACCGAGAGGTTGCGCGTGACACGAAGGACCGCGGGTAAGGCCGAGAGGGGGTTTGCGATCACGAGGAGCGCAATAAAGTGGTTGACGAATTGGCTAAAATCCATTTACCTCAGTATAAGTAAGAGGAGAGATTCAAACAAGATGGAGATTTGGTTAGACACGGTCGATACAGAGACAATCGAGCAGGCAAAGCAGATGGGGATTTTGCATGGAATCACCACGAACCCCTCCATCGCGGCGAAGGCAAAGGAGGGGCTGGAAGATCTATTAGAAAAGCTCCTCAAGGTACAAAGCGGCCCTGTCACCGCGCAGGTAACGGCTGAAGAAGAGAGTGGGATGATTCGGCAAGGAGAAGCCCTCCATCAGTTTTCCGATCGACTCATCGTCAAGGTCCCTGTCACCGCACAAGGGCTGAAAGCGATCTATGCATTGACTCAGAAAAAGATCCCCGTTATGGCGACCGCTATTTTTGATCCGATCCAAGTGCTTTTAGCGGCTCGAGCGGGCGCCTTGTACGTGGCCCCTTATGTCTCTACTATCTGCGAGGCCGATATCGAGGGGATCGAACAGTTTAAAGCGATGTTCCGCCTGCTTGAGCGGTATAAACTCCCCGCCAAGCTGCTCGCTGCCTCGCTCAAGTCGACAGAGCATATTCGCCATTCACTCGATATTGGAGCGCACGCCGTGACGCTCAGCAAAGAGGTCTTCACCTCTTTCATCGAGCCTCATCCAGAAACTATAAAGCGGATCCATCGATTTGCCGATGATTGGAAGGGCGCTCCAAAGAGGCGTTCCCTACCCCTTTAACCATGTAGCG
>CAYNWC010000111.1:0-4376 GCA_964400805.1 uncultured bacterium
TTTTTTTCTTCATTCGATCCCGCCATCTTCGTTCGCTCCCGCCAAAAAATATTGCCGTCTAGGAAAGAGGGTAAGACTCTCTTGCGCTCACCCCCGGCCGCCGAAGGCGGCTTCCCCACGAACACTCTGAAATTGGGTCTCGGTGGGTTATCTATCCCTAGAGAATATCCGTTCCACGATCGAAGGCAATGAGACAATCAGTGTCGTTACAGGAACAATCACATTCGTATAGAGGATCTCTCCGCCCAATCGAATGGCTTGCGCTATTTGGTTGAAAATGGTGGATGCGATCTGTTGAATCGTTTGACCGATGGGCGTTAAAACCTTCTCATAGGTGATATCGAGAGCGGCTTTAATCGATCGACCGATAGGAGCCAGAATATGGGCGTAGATTTTGGCAGGGAACGTGACACAGACACCTTTCAAGATGACCAGGACAAACCGGTTGAAAATGGTGGATGCGACTTTTTGAATCACTTGGCCGATGGGCGTTAAGATCTTCTCATAGGTGAATTTGAAGGCGCGACCAATTGCTCGCCCGGTAGGAGCCAGAATATGGGCGTAGATTTTGGTAGGGAACGTGACACAGACACCTTTCAAGATGACCAGGACGAACTGGTTGAAAACAATGGATGCAATGCGTTGAATCGCTTGGCCGATGGGCGTTAAGATCTTCTCATACGTGAAATGGAGGGCGCGTCCAATCGTTCGACCGGTAGGAGCTAGAATGTGGGCGTAGATTTTGGAGGGGAGCGTGACGCAAATGCCTTTCAAAATGGCCCGGATAACCTTGGCTACAGGAACCACTACTTGGTCAAACAGAAAAGTGGCTAATTTCCG
Source organism: uncultured bacterium (assembly GCA_964400805.1). Lineage (GTDB taxonomy): Bacteria > Chlamydiota > Chlamydiia > Chlamydiales > SM23-39 > REEB52. The sequence continues at coordinate 841 of CAYNWC010000111.1, forward strand.
AATCTGGGTTGCTACAGGAATCGCAATCGAGTTCCAAATCCAGTCTGTCACGGGGACAATGAGATGATTCCACACTCCCAAAACTACTGGCTTGAGAACGGATTGATAGAGATGGGTTGGAAACGTCACAAAGACGAATTGTGCAATGTCGGAAATCGTTCTGCCTAAGGGGGCAAGAACATGGTTATAGGTTAAAATGGCTATTTCGCGAATCGCTCGAGCGGACGGAAGAAGAACGGATTGATAGAGATAGTTCGGGAACGTCACAAAAATGAATTCTGCAGCTTCCTGAATGGTTTTGGCTAATGGAACAAGGACACGATCATAGGTTAAAGTGGCGATTTTGCGAATCGCTCGAGCAGATGGAACCAGAACATAATCGCGGGTAAATCGACCCAGAGGAGCGAGCGCATAGGTGTATACCTTCATGGCCGCCGCTTCCACATTGCGCGCAACGGATTGGGCGCATGGGACAATAATGGAAACGTAGAATTTGTCTACGAGTTTTGGACTGTGATAGGCGAAAATCACTGGGGAAAACACGGTGCAAACAACCACAATCCCAATGCGTTGCCAAACCGGCCGATCCTGAAACTTGATGAACTCCAACTCAAGCTTTTGAAGAGGAGTTAATGGCTTATACTTCGGAGCAGCGCGATCATATTTTGGGTATTCTGTTTTGATGAATTTCCGGTCTCTCTTGCTGACTTCTGCCAACCGGTCGATAGCGTCTTTCTCCAAAAAGGAGAATGTATAAGCTGCCGTGGTATCATGTAACGGCCCTGACTTTGGTCCTAACAAAAGAGATGCCATCGATTCCTCCCGGCTAAGTTGAAGAGCGACACTTATACTACAGGGTTATTTCTGAGGCAAAGATTTTCTCCTGAGTCGCCGCTACTCTTTACAATTGCATTGAGAGGATACCACTGATTGGTTACAGCAGAAGCCATTAAAAACCCCTTTGATTAATTAAACGGGGGCATCCTACCAAAAACAGATTATTTATCCCATTCTCTCTTCAAAGAGGAGTCCAATCTTTGCGTAAGGCACTGCAGTGACCTCTTGGAGGCGGGAGAACTGCCGGGTAAAGGCAAGGATGGCGATCTGCTCCCATTCTTCCGGGGTGAAGAGGGGGTCGGGCTCGGGAGAGAGAAGGCCCTCATGGAGGAGGAGCTTGAGGCGGAAGCTGGCGGCGAGGAGGGGAGGGTTTTGGGGGAGTTTTTTGAGGTAGGCGCAGGTGAGGGAGTAGAGCTCGGAGGCCTTCTTGTGGGGGAGTTGGGTCTGGAGGAGGTCTCTGGCTATAGAGCCTGCTGCAGAGAGGACTTCATAGCTCTCTTTGAGCGGGTCGAGGGAGTCGAGCAATGTCGCATCGATGAGTGGATAGATCTCCCGCTGGGTTTTGCGGTAGACCCACTCGGCAATGCAGAAGGGGGTTGTGGGATGACGAGACGATTTGCAAAGAAGAGAGAGAAGCCCTTGCTCGGGCGTCAGGACCTTGAGGATCTTTTGTTGGCCGAGATAGGGGATCGATTGGAGAAGGAGTCCAGGGCTTTTTTCTTCCATGCAGAAGTGATTTTATCTGGTTTGCGATTTTTCTTTGTGGTGAAAAATGGACGGGGGGATTAAACTAATGTGTTATTGATAGGGGATTTATGGCGAAGACAAAACCATTTGCGAACGAAGGGTATACGCTGTATATCGTAGGTAAACACTTCGAAATTACCGATGCCATCCGCAATTACGTCTGGGAAAAGTTGTCCCGCGTAGAGCGGATCGCCGACCACATCATCGATGTGCACGTGGTGCTGGATGCGCAGAAGATGGAAAAAACCTGCTCCATCTTGATGAATTTCATCCGCTTCCAAATCAAAGTCCAGGCCGACAAAGACAATATGTACGAGGCGATCGATAAAGCGGTCGACCGCGTGACAGGATTGATCCGCCGCTATAAATCAAAGCTTCAATCCTACCGCAATAAAGATCTCTCCACCGTCGATATCCACGTGAATGTCGTTCAGCCTTTAAAGGACAATCTGCGAGAAATCAACGACGACATCGAAGCTGAATCAGTCAAAAAAGAAGCAGAACAATACGAAATGCACCAGATCGTCGCAAAAGAGACGATGCCCTTGAAGACACTGACGCAGGACGAGGCGGTCATGAAAATGGAAATCTCCGATGAACCGCTGCTGATTTTTAAATCGGAAGAAGATCAAAAAGTTAAGGTGATCTATCGACGCGAAGATCGCAACTACGGAATCGTTCAAATACAGTAAATGTCTCATTCGAAAGAAATGGGTACTGAATACGCCTGAAGAGAGAGTGAGACAAACGCTCATTCTCAAAATGACCGGTGAATGGGGCTATCCTAAAGGCCTCATCGCCATCGAAAAGAAAATCGGACCGCGCCGCTTCGACCTCGTTTGCTTTACCCGAGAGATGACCCCTCTGCTCCTGATTGAATGCAAGGCAGGAGCGCTGAACGAAGCGGCTCTGCAACAAGTTTTTGGCTATAATGGAGTCGTTGGGGCTCCATTTATTTGTCTCGCCAACGGAGAGGAACTCAAGACGTTTTGGCGAGAGGGAGAGCGGATGGCCTCTGTCCCTTTTTTGCCGAGGTATCATGAATTGTATGCCCGAAGATGTTGAATTTGTCTGCGCAGTCGGTTGGGATGAAGCCCTCTATCGGGAGCTTTTGTCCTGGGTCGATGCGAAGAGGCGAGCGGCAATCGTCTGCGAAGAGGAACGGGTATCGAGCGATCCGCGCGTGCACATTTATGTCCTCGAATCGCCGTTGCAACAAGAAGGAATCGCGCGGAAAGTGGCTTGGTCGGCTGTCTTTAAGAGTCTGCATGTGATCGGAGAGGGGTTCCTCAAAGAGAAAATCGAGGAGTGCCATTTGGCCGCGAATTTGATTCTCTCTGAGACGGCTGATTGGGGCGTGGCGGCTCTGAAGAATGCACGGGCCAATCGGGCGCCTTATCGCCGGGGCCTCGCGTTGAAAGGGGCTTTTTCGGGCGTGCCCGCGATCGTGGTGGGAGCAGGCCCATCCTTGGAAAAAAATGGCCACTTGCTGAAGGCGTTTGAGAAAAAGGCGCTGATTTTCGCCGGCGGCACCGCGCTGAATGTTTTGGAGACAGAGCCCCATTTCGCCGCTTCGATCGACGCGGCGGCTCCCTATGCGCAATTCAAGAGACACCCCTTTGCCGAGACGCCTTTTTGCTATCAGAGCCGCATGAATGCCGAAAATTTTTCTCTCGTGCATGGGGAGCGCCTCCTCTTCCCCGACAGTTCATCCGACACGATCAATTGGCTGCAGGGCGAAGAGCCATTTGATGGGGGATGGACGGTGGGCAATTTCTTAACGGCGGTGGCTCTCCATTTGGGCTGCGATCCGATCGTCTTTGTGGGGATGGATCTTTGCTATGAGCGGGGGCTCAAGTATGCTAAGATGGAAGCGTCTGATACTGAGGGACTTGTGCCTGTTGGAGACAGATGGACCCAGCGCGATTGGTTGATGGCCGCGCATTGGACGG
>CAYNWC010000112.1:0-4356 GCA_964400805.1 uncultured bacterium
CGATCTGGCCTCGACCCAACTGAGAAATTCTTGACACTCTCTTTAGGATTGCCGTATGACATGAACTATCAAATCTTCAAAGAGACTGTGGAAGATTTCATCAACTACCTGATCTATTGGCGCAATGAAGTGACCAAGTTTGAACGGAACGAACCTATATATTGAGCATAAATGCCAGCGCACTTAATTGCTGAAGAGGGACCGCATCGCGGCCTCATCTTAAATCTGGAAGAGGGCCAAGAATGGGTCATCGGTCGCGACCTGGATACGTGCGATTTTGTCATTGAAGATAGCACCGTTTCGCGCAAACACGCACGCCTGCAACGCACGGCAGATGGGATCTTTCTCAAAAACCTGAGCAAAGTAAATCCAACTCTGGTCAACGACCAAGAACAAAGCGGCTTGGTTCTGCTCAAAGAGGGAGATCGGGTTCAGGTCGGCAATACGATTTTTCTCTTTTCCGAAGAAGAGGTCCCTGAAGTAGGCTCTGCTGCGCCCAAGGCGAAGAAAAAGGGGGGCTACGACGATATTTTCGGAGAGGTCGAAGAGCCAGAAAGTGAACCAGCGCCCGCAGAACCTGAGCCTGTCGTGGAGGAAGCGCCGCAGCTGCCACCGACTCCGCCACGGCCCGAAACGACGGCCTACGACACGATCTTCGAGGATACCGGAGTCGAAGAAGATATCCCCTTCAACTTGATGCCCGAAGCGCCGCTGCTCCTCAAAGTCATCGCCGGCCCGAATGCGGGCGCGGAGATCGGCATTGAGCGGGGCCGCGTCTACACGATCGGCAAAGATGCTAACTCGTCCGACATTGTCTTCCAAGATTTGAGCGTGTCGCGCAACCACGCCCGCCTGAGCGTGAGCCCCGATGGAGTGATCGAGATCGACGATCTGGGCTCGAAAAACGGCATTGCCGTCAATGGCGCCGTGATCGCGGAGAAACGGGTGATCACGCCGAACGATCTGGTGGCATTGGGGACGACGGTCTTCATGATCATCGACCGAGAAGCGCCGCAAGAGACAATCTATTCGCCGATGGTGCCGAGCTATGAAGCGGCCGAAGAGCCAAAACCGGCGATGGCAGAAGAACCGGCACCTGTAGTTCCGACCGATTGGAAGCGGGAGCCGATCCCGCCGAAGTATTTGCTCCTGGCAGGCTCGGCAGCCGCGGTCTTTTTGATCATGTTCGTCAGCTTCTTCTCGCTCTTTAAGTCGAAGAGTTTGGAAATCGTCCAGAAAGAGCCCGTCTCTGAAATCAAAGAGGCGCTGGCGAAGTTTCCGGCTGTGGAGTTCTCCTACAACCCGGGCAGCGGCAAGCTGTTTGTGGTGGGACATGTGTTGACCGGCGTCGATTATCAAGAGATGAAATATCGGTTGAACCAGATCGACTTCATCACCAAGGTAGAAGACAACGTGGTGATCGACGAAGGGGTCTGGAGAATGATGAACGATGTGATCAATGACAATGCCACCTGGCGCGGCGTCAACATCCACTCTCCCTCGCCGGGCAAGTTTATCGCGAGCGGCTATGTGCCGACGGTCGGCGCGGCAACGCAGCTTTCCGACTATTTGACCGTCAATTTCCCCTACTTGGATCGGCTCGACAACCAAGTTGTGATCGAAGAGACACTCAATACGCAACTGCAAGCGCTGATCGCCTCGCAGAACAATTTGGGAGCGGTGACTGTTCAACTATCGAATGGCAATGTGGTCCTTTCGGGGCGCTACAACGAGCAGATGTCGGGAGAATTCCACCACCTGCTCAAAGAGATCAATCAGGTGAAAGGGGTGACGTCGGTCAAAAACTTTGCGATCGCCACCTCTCCCGACCAAGCGGGGATCGATTTGACGCAGCAATACCGGATTACCGGATCCTCTCTGTATGATGGGCGCGGCTATAGCGTGATCATGAATGGAAAGATCTACACATTGGGCGATCATGTCGATGGAATGAAGATCACCGCCATCGATCCCAGTACGATTCTTCTTGAAAGAGATGGATTAAGGTATAAAATCAATTACACGCAGTAAGGAGATCATTACATGTACGGCTTAGAAAAACAACCCGGCGAAAAGTTCGCCTTCGATCTCGAAAAAGAGATTCAAGGGAACGGGAACCGGAGAAAAGAGATCCTCGACAAAACGGAAAAGCGGATCTTAGAGATCAAAAAAAACCTTCGGGAAGGGGCCAACGAAAAGGACTTCGATACGCTCGGAATCCTTTTGCACGGGTATGCCGCCTTGCAGAAAGTCATACGAAAAGTGAAATAGGAGCAAACAAATGGTCACCCTTCCGGGAGTCACTCTCTCATTCCATTCTTTAATCTCGGCTTATAAAAGGCTGCAACAGCAACTCGTCAGTCAGGTGCGAGCGCTTGCGAGCAAAATGAGCCAAGCCACCCCAGGATCGTTCATCTTGCTGCAATTCCAAATGAGCCAGGTGACGCAAATGGGTGAATCGATCTCCAACTTGATCTCGCAGGTCAATTCGGTCATCAACACGGCGGTCCGCAACCAAAAAACACAATAAGCTAAATAGAGGCAACCTATGGCAATCAAAAAATACAAGGAAGACTTCATCCTCCTGGCAGAGGCGGGATTTATCGCCGTCAACCAAGCGGATGAAGATGCGGCGCTCAAACTCTTCAAGGCCGCTGAGCTGCTCGATCCCGACAACATCTTGCCTCGGCTTGGATTCGGCTACCTGCACCTGCACAAACTGGAGCTCAAGCAGGCCGTCAAGAACTTTGAGCAAGTGCTCGAGAAAGATCCCCATAACGACATGGCGAAGGCCTTCATGGGCTTGGCGATGAGCATGATGCCCAATGCGGTCGACAAAGGGGAAAAAATCTTGGAACAGACCTGCAAATCGAAAGATCCGCTCATCAAGCAGATGTGTCATTCTGCGATCGATTTCGTCGAGAAGTTCATCAAGAAAAATCCAGGTCCTGCGGGAAAAGGTAAATAATGTTAGAACCTTCAGGAAAACCGGATCCGATCTCGCCCGATCCCTCGATCGGATCGACGGGCAAGCCCGCCATTCCCGGCCAGCCGCCCGAAGGCTTTGAGTCGTATATGCAAGGAGCTGGCAAATCAGCCACTCCTCCCGGCGCAGCGGCTCCCAATGGCCCCACGCCCATGAGCATACCGCAAGGGCCCGCCCTTTCGCCCGCAGCCCCCTCCGTCGACTCGATTATCGCCCAGGCGAACACCGTCCAAGATTCGCTCGGCACCGTGGGAGAGCAGCTCAACCACAAAAATCTCAGCTTGAAGCGCTCCCAGAGCCATCTCGTCCGGCAAAAACTGGGCGATGCCAACAGCTACATCCGCGCCGCCAATGCGAAGATAGGAGTCGATTCACCCGAGGCCAAACTCCCTCCTGGAACATCGGGGATCTCCCGCTTCATCGCCATGGTCAACGATGGGCAAGACCAGCTCGTCCAAGCGCAGGATCAACTCGCCAAGATGGCGGCGAACGGCCAGCAACTCACCCCCGGCGACATGATGGCTGTGCAGGTCAAAATGAGCCTTGCCCAGCAGGAGATTGAGTACACCTCCACACTCCTCAGCAAAGTGATCCAATCGATCACGCAAATCATGAACACACAGCTATAATGGAACTGCCTCCTTCGTTTGACAAGTTGATCAATCACCTCGAGGATGTCGAGCTGACCACCGTGCACGGACGCATCACCGAAGTGATCGGGATGCTCATCCGCGCCGTCGTTCCGCAAGTCAAAATGGGGGAAGTGTGTCTCATCAAGCGCGATGGAGAGCCGCTCGCCGCTGAAGTCGTTGGCTTCACCAAAGACGAAGTACTCCTCTCCCCTCTCGGCGATATGAAAGGGATTGGCCCCTCTTCCGAGGTGATCCCCATGCGCATGCCGATGCACATCAAAGTGGGTCCTGGCCTTCTTGGGCGCGTTCTCAACGGCCTCGGCCAACCGCTCGATGAGGAGACCAAAGGTCCCCTTAAAAATGTCGATGAAACCTTCCCCATCATCAATGCGCCGCCCGATCCTCTCAAGCGGGCGCTCATTCTCAAACCCATTTCTGTCGGCGTCCGCTGCATCGACGCCACTCTCACCTGTGGTCGCGGCCAGCGCGTCGGCATCTTCTCTGCCGCCGGCGTCGGCAAATCGACCCTCCTCGGCATGATCGCCCGCAACGCTGTGGCCGACATCAACGTCATCTCTCTCATCGGCGAACGGGGACGGGAACTGCGCGAGTTTCTCATCAACGACCTCGGCGATTAAGAGATGAAGCGCTCGGTCGTCATCGTCTCAACCTCCGACCAGGCCACCCAGATGCGCCTCAACGCCGCCTATGTTGGCACCGCCATCGCCGAATATTTCC
>CAYNWC010000113.1:0-4317 GCA_964400805.1 uncultured bacterium
ATCTTCGGGTTGGCAGCGGCTCCAGTTGTAAATGGGGGGAATTTCCCGAATGGAAAGCCCCCTCTCTGCGATGAGGTGGGAGAGAACTTCCTGATCGCCCCGAAATCGATGATTCTCAGAAACGCACTGGCGGGCCCACTCGACGATGAGATCGCATCCTCGCTGAAACGCAACGACCCCGGAGTTATACCCTTCGGAATGATCTTTCGCCATCCCCAAAGGATCTGCGTAGGCGAAGAGTTCGCAAATAGAAGCGCGCACCTCGCAGTCGAGATCGATCCAAAGACTCCTGCGAAAAGGGCTCTGTAGACAAGCGAGCGGCTTTTGGAACCAGACGCCGCGGGCGTCCCAAAAATGCTTGCCAAAGATCTCCTCCAAAACGAGAGTCATCCGAGGATCCATCTCTTCTTTTTGCTTCACAAAGTCGTTGAGAACGCGCAAGGAGATGAGCTCTCCCCGCTCGCGACACCACGCTTTTTTTTCAAACGAAAGGCCGAAGTCGATAAAAGCGACTGGATGGGAGTTGCTGCTTTGATAATGATCCCACCACCAGGGAAGAAGCCACTCCTGCGTGAGATCGGCTCCCACCAGCACGCCATCTTCTTTTCTCAGATCTGCTGTCCGCCACTGGAAATCGATCATAAAAATACCATAACGAGAAAGCTTGAAAAATAAAATTGCAATCGCTTAGCATTTTCGGATGCGTTTGTTCTTTCTCCTTCTTTTTTCCCTCTCCCTTTTTGCGGCCGAGTTCGATTGCATCTTGATTGGAACCAGCCCTTTTTCTCTCTTTGAAGCCCTCTATCAATCCCATTCGGGGAAAAAGGTGTTGATTTTAGAGGGAAGCAGCCAATGTGGCGGAGCCTGGAAGTCCATTGCCATCTGCGGCATTCCTCATGCCGATCTCGGCTGTCACCAGATCGGGAATGACGTGGGGCTCAAAGCCTTTTTAGAGGAATATGCGGGCTGCCAGATCGTCTCGATGGATCATCCTCTCGCTCCATTTGATCCAGCGACGAGCCCGAACGGCTACTACTTTTCCCGAGGATGCTTTGAACTGATCGACCATTTGCTGCAGTTGATCAAGGCAACAGACATCGTCCTTTTAACCGATCATCAGGTCGAGACTCTTTCGGTTGACATGGTGCAAAAGATCGCCTGGGTGCAAACCAATCGGCAGACATTCACTGGGGAAAAAGTCATTCTAACGCCGATGAGTTGCGTGCAACTGCATCCCTTCCCCCGCGAGCAAAACTATGGGAAATCAAAATACTACCATCTCTATCTCCTCCTGCAAGATCCCACTCCGCCGCGCTTCTCCTATCAAGGGGGCTCCGGTTTGATGGGCATTTCGCGCGTGATGAACCTGACCCACTTTGTCGGGCTGACCGACACAGGAAGACAGCTCATCGTGGTGCAAACCCATGGGGAATCTCACTTAAACGACCCATCGCAATTCCTGCAAGGGCTGATCCAAAAAGGGCTTCTCGATCCCAGCGCCACTCTCCTCTCCGCCGAGCCGTACATTTATGAAACGGGTTCTTTCCATCAGGGGCTCATTGCCCAGACGGGGGCGCAAGATTTGGTGCAGGTATTGCAAACGGGCCATTTTCAAACGCTCTCGCAACACATCGCCAAATGGAAAACCGTCCTGAAACCGTACCTGATTGCGCTTCCCTAACCCTATCATTCTCATCATTTTATCCTTCTTATCATTGATTTGTGGGGATGCACACGCGTGAGGCCTCAAGCCAAGGTTAATGATGGAAAGGATAAAATGATGAGAATGATAAGAGAGAAAGAAGATTTACATCACTAAATCCTTGGCATCTTTTCTCGGGCGATGGTATACAAAAAGAGATGAAAAAACAGCTCGGTGAATACCACTACTACTCCCTTCCAGATCTGGTAGGATCCCACTCCCGCCTCCCCGTCTCGATCCGGATCATGCTCGAAGCCTTGATGCGCCACTGCGATGGGAAAAAAGTGCGCGAAGAAGATGTGCAGCGCTTGGCGAAGTGGAATGCAAAGCAACCCGATCTGTGCGATGTCCCTTTTTGCGTGGCCCGCGTGCTGTTGCAAGACTTTACCGGGGTTCCCCTCCTCGTCGATCTCGCCGCCATGCGCGACGCAGTCTCCGATCCTCAAAAAATCGAGCCGCTGGTCCCCGTCGACCTGATCATCGACCATTCGGTGCAAGTCGATCGATCGGGAACGGAGGATGCATTCCTCTTCAACCTGCAGGTGGAGTTCGAACGGAACCGAGAGCGCTACGAGTTCCTCAAATGGGGGCAAGAGACCTTCAAGACCTTTCGGGTCGTTCCGCCTGGAATTGGCATTTGCCATCAGGTAAATCTAGAGCACTTGGCCACGGTGGTGACGGAAAAGGATCGGGTGCTCTACTTCGACACGCTGGTCGGCACCGACTCTCATACGACGATGATCAACGGCCTGGGCGTTGTGGGGTGGGGCGTCGGCGGAATTGAAGCGGAAGCGGCCATGCTCGGCCAACCGGTCTCTCTCCAAACGCCCGAAGTGATCGGCGTTCTTCTCGAAGGAGAAATGCCCGAAGGGGTGACGGCGACCGATTTGACGCTGCGGATCACCGAATTACTCCGCAAAGAGAAAGTGGTGGGGAAATTCGTCGAATTCCACGGCGCAGGCACCGCGAGTTTGACGGTGGCCGACCGCGCCACGATCGCCAATATGTCCCCCGAATATGGGGCGACGATGGGCTTTTTTCCCGTCGATGAGAAAACGCTCGCCTACCTGCGAATGACGGGGCGCGATGAAGCGCACATCGCCCTTGTGGAAAAATATCTCAAAGCGCAGCAGATGTTCGGCATTCCTCGCCAAGGAGAGATCGATTACACCAAGGTCGTTACACTCAACCTCTCCTCCTTGCTCCCCTCTGTAGCAGGCCCCAAGCGACCACAAGACCGGATCGCTCTTCACGAGCTGAAGGCCAAATTCAACGAGCTGTTGAGCGCTCCCCTCTCGTCTGGCGGATACCAGAAAGAAGCGGCCCAATTGCGCAAAACGGTCTATCTCCACTCCAAAGGTTCCTTCGCCCTCGAAACGCCGCTCGACTCGTGTGGCGCAAAAAATGGGGACAATCCCAAAGCGATCTGGAGCGAACAGGAGATGCTCACCAACCGCCCCTTCAACCCTCCTGTCGCCCAGCCCGGCTACACAGAAGATGTCCCTCTCACCGGAAAGCTCACCCACGGTTCCATTGTGATCGCCGCGATCACAAGCTGCACGAATACAAGCAATCCCTTCGTCATGATCGGTGCCGGTCTCTTGGCAAAAAAAGCAGTTGAAAAGGGGCTCACCATCCATCCAACGGTCAAAACGAGCCTCGCCCCCGGCTCCCGCGTGGTCACCGATTACCTCGAAAAGACCCAGCTGCAGCCCTACCTCGATCGGCTCGGCTTCCAACTCGTCGCCTATGGCTGCACCACTTGTATCGGCAATAGCGGCCCTCTCGACCCGATGATCGAACAGCCGATCAAAGACCACGATCTGATCACCGCCAGCGTTTTGAGCGGCAATCGGAACTTCGAGGCGCGCATCCACAGCTCGGTGAAAGCCAACTTCCTCATGTCTCCCCCTCTCGTCGTCGCCTTCGCCATTGCGGGCCATATCGATATCGACCTTGCGACCGAACCGCTAGGCCATGATAAGGAAGGGAAGGCCGTCTTCCTCAAAGACATTTGGCCCTCCTCTCAAGAGATCCATCAGGTGATCGCCAAGGGAATCCAGCCCGAGATGTTTAAGAAGCGCTATTCCCACATCTTGCAAGATAATCCCGTCTGGGAGACGATCGCCATCCACAAGAGTGCCCGCTACGCCTGGGACCCCGAGAGCACCTATATCCGGAAGCCCCCATTTTTTGAGAAAGGGCCGCCGCCCCACTTTGAGGGGATGCGCCCGCTCGCCCTTCTCGGCGACTCGGTCACAACCGATCACATCTCCCCTGCAGGCGCCTTCAAAGCCGATACACCCGCTGGGAAATACCTACTCGCCCACGGTGTCAGCGAAGAGGAGTTCAACAGCTATGGAAGCCGCCGCGGCAACCACGAAGTGATGATGCGCGGCACCTTCGCCAACGTCCGGCTGGTCAACAAAATGGCCAAAGGGAAAGAGGGGGGATTCACCGCTCTCATGCCAGAAGGGACCGTCATGCCCATCTACGATGCCTGTCAGGTCTACAAGGAGAAGAACATTCCTCTCATTCTATTTGCCGGCAAGGATTATGGGATGGGCAGTTCGCGCGACTGGGCGGCCAAAGGAACGGCCCTTCTCGGCGTCAAA